>JAPORH010000144.1 GCA_026710325.1 Litoreibacter sp.
CGGGCGCTTTCAAGCCCAAAATCGAAGGCTATTTCGCCGTGAGTCGTGTACCGTGGTGATGGCCGGTCAAGTTGGGCCGGATGGTCATGGCGGCAGGCCACACCCCACGGATCTGTTCTACGCCGATGTTGACGGGCAATGGGCCTTGGCACGTGACGAGGAAGGCGAAATCTTCGTCGCGAACCCTCAGCTGCCCAGTGATCGTATCGAGATGCAGATCGGGCGGATCGATTTTTCCGACCACCGCAAAGACGACCAAAGCGCTGAGCTTCAGAAATTAAGCGCATATTTCGACAAAAATCACCATTGGCGCAACGGGTTACACGAGGATCTTCGGAACGGCTATTGGGACAGAAAACACCTCCAGGTCGAACGGGATGGCCTGCTGAATATTGTTGGTGCGCAGGGCCTAAGCAAGGGCGGGCATCACGATATAGGGGAGGAAAAACCATGGCTTTTCGGGGCTGATTTTGGCTCCTACAAGGCAGCAGATTACCGAGATTTTCGCAACAAGGCGGTCTTTGCCATCAACTTCGGCAGCCACAAGCAAAGGATCGAGCAGCCAAACAATGCCCTGCGGGCGACCCTGGCGCAGCCTTGGTACACGGTGGCCGCTGGTTGGGGCGCGCGCCCTGCATGGAGGCTGCATCACATGGCATTGGGCGGAACCATCGGTGAGGCGCATATGCGCACGGTCAATAACGGAGAAGCCGCGTCCCCCTACCGTGAAAGCATGGAGTATTTCCCGACTGGTCTCTATCTTTGGCGCAACCCTATTTGGGTAAATCTTCTAGGCGATCCGACGTTGCGCGCCTTTATGTTTGCACCCCCTCGGGCAGCCGAGTTGGTCAGACAAGGGAACACTGCGGACCTCAGCTGGGCGGCCTCCCCCGACACATCGGTCCGCGGATATGAGGTCTATCGCGCCTCAAGCGATGCCGCCTTTGAAAGCATCGCATCCCTTGATGCGAACATATTGACATACACAGATGAAAACGCGCCACCAGACGCGCGATACATGATCCGCGCCAAAGGGTTGAAAGAGGTCCCTGCCGGGTCGTTTTTCACGTTGTCGCAAGGCGTTTTTGCTATAGCCGACGCCACGGTGGTGACGGCGCCTGATATCGAACTTGAGGGCACCGGGGGCAGTGGCATTCCGCTGCCGCTGGTGCAAACCGACGCCGACACCACGCTCATGCAAGCGCCGATTTCAGACGGCGCGCATGGGCTGGTGACATTTGAAGATGGTCGCTGGGTTTACACCCCGAATGAGGGGTTCACCGGCAAGGACGTCATACGCTACACCAGCTCAGACCATTTTACGACTGCGGAAGGCAAGATCACCTTGCGCATCACGCCGCCCTCTCAACAAGAAACATCTCAGTAAGAGACGTGCATCGCGCCGACAAAGCGCAAACCATCTCGTAGCCGCATCCGCGTTTCCGGCGTCAAACCATTGGAAAGCGAAAAGTTTGGAACGCGAAGCTGCAGCACGTTTTGAACAAGCGTGTCGCCGGCGAGTGTCAGGTTGAAAAATCCGACCCGCCCCGTTCCGGGCCGCGTCCGGCTTTCAGTGCAAAAGACGGCAAAGACGAGCGCATTCTCAGGCGGCGGGGTGGCAAATTGCACCGCGCCATCGTCGCAATCGCCTAGTGCCCGCGAAATCTCTCCGTTGGCGTAGAGACGCAGATCGCCGAACAAAGGCCGCTCAGCCCGGATCGCGTAGTGCTGAGACCAGTCGCTGAAGCTTTCGCCTTTCGGGATACTGAACCAACGAAAGAAATCATGGCCATTTTCGGCACGCCCTTGTTCACGCGCGATTTCGCTTTGCGCCTCAACCGAGCCTTCGCTCACCCAAGGGGGCGCCTTGACCGAGCTGACTACTGTTAGCGTGTCGAGCACCATCGGCGGCACGTCTTTTGCCACGGCGCAGAAGCCCCAGGACATGAAACAAGCAAGACAGATGGCCAGCAAGTGCGGCACAGAGTTTCCTCACGCGCGGGATTGAAACTACGCTGCAGCCTAAAGGAGGAGTTTTAAGAGTTCGAAAAAACCAAGCCGACGAGGCGGGTCTTTGGTTAACCAGTAAAGCTGGGGTTAAGCCTCATTTTCGGGCTCGTCCGCATATTTCTGAAACAGCCAACTCTGGCTCATGAAAAACACAAACAAGGCTGCGGGAAAGCCAAAGGTTTCGATCTTGACCCAGGTATCCGTGCTCATCGTGCGCCAAATGATTTCATTGGCGACTGCGAGTGTCGCAAAAGCCGCTGTGAGGCGCTTGGTGAAGATCATCCAGCCTTCGTTGGTGAGCGGCAGGAAGTCATCCATGATGTACTCGAGCCAGCTTTTCTTAAGCAAAAGGCCGATTCCAAGGACAGTTGCGAAAAACCCATAGACAATTGTCGTCTTGATTTTAAAGAACTTTTCGTCATTGAACCAAACCGTGAGCCCGCCAAAAAAGATCACTAGAACCGCCGTCATCACCTGCATACGGCTGATCTTGCCGGTCAGCTTCCAAAGGATCGCGATAGAGGCCAAGAGCACCGGGACGAAGGCGGCAGTGACCACGATGAAGCCGTCATATTCGGTGCCACCGAATTCATAGACCTCATCCTTAAGCCGCGTATAGGCGATGAAAAAGAGCAGCACCGGACCCAAATCGAGCGCCAGCTTGAGCCCTTGGGAGATTTGTTTCTCGTCGCTTTTCTCAGCCATGTTCTACCCTGCAAATTCCACAACCACCGCGCCCGCAGCAATCAAAGCCATTAACACCAGCCGACGCGGCCCGACCTTTTCGCCCAAGACCAGCCAGCCGATCAAGGCCGCGAAAACGGTCGACGTTTCGCGCAGTACCGCAGCCTCCCCCACCTTGTCGAGCCTTGTCGCCACCATGATGGAGCCGAAGCTGAAAAAGGCCACAAAACCACCAATGACGCCGCGCGTCATCAACGGGCCAATTGCCGGCCGGTCGGGGTTCCTCAGCCACATATAGCCCGCGACCCATGGCATGAAAAACAACCCGTCGATAAAGAAAAACCACGCAAGAAAGGTAAACGGGTCCGCCGTCGCGCGGATACCGTAGGCGTCATAGGTGGTGTAAAGCGCCACAAAGAGACCTGTGGCCACCGCGAGCCAGAGGGCAGGCACCAGCGTGGCGCGATCGACCGTGATTGTGCGCAGGTTGTAGAGCGCAAGCCCGTAGATGCCAGCGAGCAAGATGCCCACGCCCAGCCACTGCCCCACGCTGAATGTCTCCCCAAAGATCAGATACGCCCCGATGACCGCGAAAAGCGGGCCGGTGCCGCGCACCACGGGGTAGACGACCGTGTAGGCCCCCTTGGTATAGGCGAAGCCTTGCAGGATTTTGTAACCCACATGGATGAGATAGACGCCTGCAAAGATCGGCCACATATGCGGCTCCGGCCAGGGGACGACAAAAAGCGCGAAGGGCGCGGCCATCACCCCGTAGCTCAGATCAATCGCGCCGCGCGACATCCAGGGGTCGTGGCGCCCTTTTTGAAGTGCGCCGAAGAGCGCATGGAGAAAAGCCGCGAGCAGCGCCAGCGCAAGGGCAAGGTTTTTGCCTTGGGCGGTGCCTTCGAGGGAAATGAGCCAGTCGCTCATGTGTCGGCCTTTGGTGCGTGTGAGCGCCCGGCCCTCCGGGGGGGATATTTTTGAAGCAATGAAGGGGGCGTGTCTGCACCTCGTTGCAGGAGGCGCGTTAAGCTTGATGGCAGGTTGTGCGTCACTCCGCCGAGATACCTGTCAGGGCTTGGGCGAATTCTTCCGGGTCAAATGCGGCGAGATCGTCGATCTGTTCCCCCACCCCGATGGCGTGGATTGGAAGGCCGAACTTGTCCGCAAGCGCAACCAGCACCCCGCCTTTGGCGGTCCCATCAAGTTTGGTCATGACCAGCCCCGAGACATCAGATATGTTTTGGAACACCTCCACTTGATTGAGTGCGTTCTGCCCTGTCGTCGCGTCGAGCACGAGAAGCGTATTATGCGGGGCGGTGTCGTCCTTTTTGCGGATCACACGGACGATCTTAGCAAGCTCTTCCATCAGGTCGGCGCGGTTTTGCAGCCGGCCCGCCGTATCGATCATCAAAAGATCAGCACCGTCTTCCTCCGCCTTGGTCATGGCGTCGAAGGCCAGGCTGGCCGGATCAGAGCCTTCGGGCGCAGTCAGTACGGGCACGCCTGCGCGCTCGCCCCAGACCTGTAGTTGTTCGACCGCAGCTGCGCGGAACGTATCCCCCGCTGCAATCACCACCTTCTTGCCAGCGGCGCGGAATTGGGAGGCGAGCTTGCCGATCGTCGTCGTTTTTCCCGACCCGTTGACGCCTACAACCAACACCACCTGCGGGCGTTTGGGGTAGAGCGGCATGGGCTTGGCAACAGGCTCCATGATATTTGCGATCTCGGAAGCCAAGAGCTCCTTGATTTCCTGTGTCGAGAGCTTCTTGCCAAAGCGCCCTTCGGCCATGTTGGCGGTCACCCGAAGGGCGGTATTTACGCCCATATCGGAGGCGATAAGCAGCTCCTCCAGCGCCTCCAGCATGTCATCGTCGAGCTCGCGCCGGACGACAGTACGGGCCTCTTTCCGGCCTATCAAGCGACCAAAGAGGCCTGGCTTTTGTCCGGATTCGGTCTCAGCTTCGTCATCAGCGAGCAGAGCGCTCGCAGCGGGGGCGTTCATTGCGGCAACTGCGCTCGCCTTTGCGTCCGCTAGCGCTTTTTCTTCAGCTGCTTTTGCGGCTTCTGCTTCTTTGGCGGCCTGTGCTGCGGCCGCAGCGGCGGCCTCTCTTTGGCGTTCAGCGTCTTCTTCTGCTTGTCGCGCAGCTTCCGCGCGGGCTGCGGCCTCACGCTCACGCTCTTTGCGGGCCTCTTCTTCCACTTCGCGCTGCTTGCGGGCTTTTTCTTCTGCCTCGAGTCGCACGGCTTCAGCGGCTATGCGCGCCGCTTCTTGCGCTTGTGCGTCTTCAAGCGCGCGCCGCTCTGCTTCCTCAGCAGCACGTCGCGCTTCAACGCGGGCGGCTTCTTCAACTGCGCGGCGTTCCGCCTCTCGCGCGGCTTCTTCCGCCGCAAGGCGGGCTGCTTCTTCAGCGGCCGCGCGCTCTGCTGCTTCTGCCGCGCGCTGCGCCTCTTCCAATGCCGCAGCTTCGGCCGCTTGACGCTTCGCTTCACGCGCAGCGGCTTCCGCACGCGCTTGTGCTTCGGAGGCATCTCGTGCGGCTGCTTCCTGAGCCTCTTGCTGGCGCTGCGCCTCAGCCAGGCGTGCGGCTTCCTCGGCCGCACTATCGACGGTTTCTTCGACACCCCCATCCGCGACGATCGCATCCAATCCCTCATCAAGCTTGGAGGAGGATTTGAACAGTTTGGACTTGAGCTTGTTAAAGAAGGACATGCGCGGGCACCGGTCTTGATTGCCTTTCCCACCTAATACGTCGCGCGCGGCGTGAAAAGGCAGGACGGCCATCTTTGTTATCCAGCTACGACGCTCTGGACTTGGACGGCATCAAAAGGCAGTTTGCCGCCACGGCAGTTGGAAGGGTGCGAGAGTGGCGGTAAATGTGCGGCAGGTTGGTCCCGAAGATGAAGCCCATGCGGCAGATTTCTTCGACGCAGGCTGGGGCGAGCACTTGCCCTCGGCGCTGCAAAAAATTCTGATTGGCCTGACCCGAAAGACGCCGCTTCAAAGGGGCCGTATGCGGCATAAGATGACCAATCTTATCACCGGCATGGGGCGGCCCATTGATATCACCTTTCGGGGGCTGCGCTTTCGGATCGAGGGGCGCAACAACCTGATCGAGTATGGGCTTCTGACCCGGCCCAGCTACAACGGAGCGGAGCTTGATTTTTTGTGCGAAGGCCTGCGAGACGGCGATGTGGCGCTGGATATTGGGTGCAACATTGGCCTCTATTCCATGCATATGGCGCGCGCGGTTGGGGCAACGGGTAAGGTTGTCTCTATCGACGCCAACCCGCAGATGATCAAGCATCTGAACTTCCACGCCCAAGCCAATGAATTTGAACACATTCACGCTGTCTTTAGTGCCGTCGGCGATAGCGTCGGCCAAGTGGATTTGTTGATCCGCAGCGACGATGTGGCCATTGTACGGGTGGAAGAAAGCGACGCGGGAGTGACACCAATGCGGCCCTTGGCCGATATCGTGCGAGAGGCCGGGCTTGAGCAGGTCGACGCGCTGAAAATCGACATCGAGGGGCATGAGGACAAAGCGCTGGTGCCCTATTTCAGCGAGATGCCGGAGGCGTTTTGGCCCGACCGTATAGTGATCGAGTATCTGGCCCCGGATGACTACCCAGGCTGCGCGCAAGCGTTTCGTGAGCGCGGCTACAAGCTTGTCGGACGCACCAAGAGCAATTCGATGTATTTGCGCGGCTAAATTTCGTCGCCGAAATGCTTCATCACCAACCGGATCGGGTTGGGTGCTGCTTGGCCGAGCCCGCAGATGGAGGCGTCTGACATGGCGGTGCACAGGTCCTCCAACAGCGGCTGGTCCCAGCTTTCTTTTTCCATCAGTTTGACCGCCTTCTCGCAGCCCACACGGCAAGGCGTGCATTGCCCGCAGCTCTCATCTTCGAAAAACCGCAGCATGTTGAGCGCGGCGGCTTTGGCGCTGTCTTTGTCGGACAGGACCACAACAGCGGCAGACCCGATGAAGCTGCCAAGTGGCTGCAATGTATCAAAGTCGAGCGGTACATCGTTGATTGTGCTAGGTAAAAGCCCGGAGGACGGGCCGCCCGGCTGGTAGGCTTTGAAGACATGGCCTTCCGCCATCCCGCCAGCAGCCTCAATGATATCGGTGATGGTCGAGCCTGCGGGCAACAGGTAGACACCGGGGTTCGCGACGCGGCCCGAGACCGAATAGCTGCGCAGACCCGTACGTCCGTTTTTCTCGGTCGCGTTCAGCACTTCTGGGCCTTCGCGGCAAATGCGGGCGATCCAGTGCAGGGTTTCAACGTTATGCACCAGTGTCGGGCGACCGAAGATGCCCACTTGGGCCACGTAAGGCGGACGGTGGCGCGGCTCTCCCCGCTTACCCTCGATGCTTTCGATCATGGCGCTCTCTTCGCCGCAGATATAAGCGCCCGCGCCGCGGCGCAGGTCGACATAGCCGGGCTCTATCAGCCCTGCCTTTTCCAGCGCGGCAATTTCGGTCGCAAGGATATGCAGCACGGCCGGGTATTCGTCGCGCATGTAAAGGAAGACCTTTTCCGCCTCCACGGCCCAAGCGGCGATCAGCATGCCTTCGAGGAAAAGATGCGGTGTGCGTTCTAGGTAGTAGCGGTCCTTGAAGGTGCCCGGTTCGCCTTCATCGCCATTCACGGCAAGGTAGCGTGGGCCTTCATTGCCGCGCACGAAGCCCCATTTGGTGCCTGATGGGAAACCGGCGCCACCAAGGCCGCGCAGCCCGCTTTCCTTGATTTGGGCTTGTACCGCCTCCCAATCGCCGTTTGTGCGCAGGTTGGTCAGGGCGTCATAGCCGCCGTCTGCGCGGTAGGCGTCGAGCGCTTGATAGTCAGGGATCACCGGATGGGTGTGGCCTTCGGCAATCGCCTCTTTCACCTTTTCGACCGTTGCGTGGTCGATATGGGCATGGCCGAGCTCTAGCGTGGGCGCGGTATCGCAGCGGCCCATGCAAGGCGCGCGGAGCACGCGGACTTCAGACGCATCTAGCCCGTCTTCGAGCGCGGCTTTCAGTTGTTGCGCGCCCGCGAGTTCGCAGGACAGCGAGTCGCAAACACGGATCGTTAGCGCTGGCGGCGGGGTGTCGCCTTCTTTCACGATATCGAAATGGGCGTAGAAGCTGGCAACTTCGTAGATTTCTGCTTGAGAAAGGCGCATTTCCTCTGCCAGTGCGCGAAGATGCGCGGCAGACAGGCAGCGGTATTTGTCCTGGATAAGGTGCAGAAACTCGATCAGTAGGTCGCGGCGGCGCGGACGGTCGCCCAGAATGGTTTTGACCTCCTCCCACGCTTGATCTTCAAGCTGGCGGCCTTTGGGCGTGTGGCGTCCCTTACCGCGCCCGGATTTCCAAACGCCTTTTTTGTCGTCCGAATTCTGATCCAATGCCATGGCCACACGCTCCCCGTCGGTTTTCAAAGGTGATTATCCTTGGTGTACCACCGCGCACCATCGCAAATGCGACCAAATTCCGAGGCTTCGCGCAAGCACCCCGCGGCGGTACGGCGCAGGCACGCCTATAGGAAACCAAGGCGCGTTTTGTGACTTTCCAACTCGGGTACAGTTTGCGATGGTTTGCATTATGCGACGTTTATTTTTCCTGGTCTTTCTTATGCCCGCCTTTGCCTTCGCGCAGGAGGGCAGCAAAAACTCCCAAGCGGAGGAACGTATCCTGAGCGCGGCTGAGTTTGAGGCCTATACCGCCGGGACCACCTTGTTTTTCAATCGCGGCGGGCGGCCCTACGGGGCCGAAGAATACTTGCCCGACCGCAAGGTCATTTGGACCTTCCTTGATGGCACTTGCGAACGCGGCGCGTGGTTCAACGAGGAAGAACAAATTTGTTTTGTCTATGAAAGTGACAGTGCCTCGCAATGCTGGCATTTTCTGGAAGCGGGCGGCCAGAAGCGCGCCCGCATCATAGGCGACCCGCCGGAAAGAGATTTATATGTTGTCGGCCAAAATACCCAGCCACTGAGCTGTCCCGGTCCCGGTGTGGGGGTAAGCTACACCCCGGTCATCGGGAACTAGGAACGGGCTCCTTTCCTCAATCATCAAAGAGCGAGCTTTGCTCCGGCGCATCCGACGATTTGCGTTTTGGTGGTTGTTTTCCAACCGCAAGTTTGTGCCGCCCATCTTTGAACTGCACCTCCAAGTCCCCTGCCCCTTTGGCGGCCGCTTTGCTGGTGATCACCTGATCGCCGGACCAAACCACTGCATAGCCCCGGTCCAGCGTCGCCTGATAGCCCAAGCTTTCGCGCATCCGGTCTAGCCGGGTCAGGCTGTCGGACCAACTTCGCAACTGCCTTGAAGCACTCGCGGCAAACATGTCGACGGCGCGGGTAAAGCGCTCCGACGTGCGCGACAGCTCCCGTTGCAATGGTCCCGGCACCAGCCCGCGCGAGACTTGAGCAAGCCGCGCTTGCCCGCGTTCGGTGCCGACAGATAGGGCCCGGTCCAAGAGTTCCGCACCGCGCTCCAACCGTGTTCGCATCGCCGCCGTCTGTTGCGCCAAAAGCGTGGCCCGAAGCGGCGCGCCCGCGCGTTCCAGCTGCACGCGTTTGGCCTGCGTGGCAGCGGTTAGAGCGGGTCCAAGCCTCGCAGCGACAGCGTCAAAACGTTGCTCGGACGGTTTGGTCAGCTCTTCTGCGCGCGGCAAAGCGCGGCTGAGATCGCGTAACCTGTCTTGCTTGCGCGTTAACGTTTGCGAAAGCGCACGTGCCATCCGTGCCTCATAATTCTCTACCGCGGCCATAAGATCGAGGCGCACAGGAACCGCCATTTCCGCAGCGGCAGTAGGCGTTGGCGCGCGTTGGTCTGAGACAAAATCAATCAGCGTCGTATCCGTTTCATGCCCCACGGCCGAGATCAGCGCGATGTCAGAGGCCGCAGCCGCGCGGGCCACGATCTCTTCGTTGAACCCCCAAAGGTCTTCGATTGAGCCGCCACCCCGCGCCACAATCAGCAAATCTGGTCTTGGCAGCGCGCCGCCCGGTGTAAGCGCGTTAAAGCCGTTGATGGCGTTCGCAACTTGCGGCGCGCAGGCCTCCCCCTGCACGGCCACTGGCCAGATCAGCACCTTACGCGGGAACCGGTCGCGCAACCGGTGCAGGATATCGCGGATCACTGCCCCTTGCGGGGAGGTCACGACACCGATGATTTCGGGTAGATAGGGCAGCGGTTTCTTGCGCGCGGCGTCAAACAGGCCTTCGGCTTGCAAAGCTTTCTTTCGCTTTTCGAGAAGCGCCATCAGCGCGCCCTCGCCCGCCACCTCGATTGTGTCGACATTGATATTGTAGCGCGACTGCCCGCCGAAGCTGGAGAGTTTGCCCGTAACAATCACCTCCAGCCCTTCTTCGGGAAGCTGGCCCAGGCCTGCCACCTGCCCCTTCCAGGTATTGCAGGAGATCACGTTCCGATCATCCTTGAGGTCATAATACATGTGGCCCGAACCCGCGCGCATCACCCGGCCAATCTCGCCCCGGACCCGGACCCGCCCAAACGCGCTTTCAAGCGTCTTCTTCACCGCGCCGGAGATTTCGGCCACGGTAAATTCAGGCGTGTTCTTTCCCGGGGTTTCGTCGTCGAGCAGGTCCATGCGCGGCCTCTTGTGGTGGGCTTTGGCACAGCTTAGAACGCCCCACAAAGAAGGGGAAGCAGCCATGAATATTTTGATCCTTGGATCAGGCGGACGCGAACACGCCTTGGCCTGGGCAGTGAAGCAGAACCCCAAATGCGATCGGCTGATCGTGGCACCCGGAAACGCCGGGATGGCGGCTATCGCGGAATGCGCATCGCTTGATATCAATGACGGCGCAGCTGTGGTCGAGTTCGCGGATGCGCAATCGGTGGATTTCGTGATCATCGGGCCAGAGGCGCCATTGGCGGCAGGGGTGGGCGACGCCTTGCGCGCGGCCGGGATCAAGTGCTTTGGCCCGTCGGCGGCAGCGGCGCAGCTCGAGGCCTCCAAGGCCTTCACCAAAGAGGTTTGCGATGCCTGCGGAGCGCCAACGGCGGGTTACGCGCGCTTTACCGAGCTTGCCCCGGCTTTGGACTACGTCAAAGCGCAAGGCGCGCCGATTGTGATCAAGGCGGACGGGCTGGCGGCCGGCAAAGGCGTGGTCGTTGCCATGACTATAGAAGACGCCTTGGCCGCGGTCGAAGACATGCTCGGCGGCGCGTTCGGCGAGGCTGGCGCCGAAGTGGTGATTGAAGAATTCATGGAAGGCGAAGAGGCCTCTTTCTTCATCCTCTCAGACGGAAAGAACATCCTGCCTGTCGGCACAGCCCAAGACCACAAACGCGCCTATGATGGTGATGAAGGCCCCAACACGGGCGGAATGGGGGCCTACTCCCCCGCACCTATCGTGGATGACGCAGTCGTGGCGAAAGCACTGTCAGAGATCGTCCAACCCACGGTGGATGAGATGGCCCGGCGCGGCACCCCTTATCAGGGCGTGCTTTACGCTGGCTTCATGATCAAGGACGGCCAGCCCCGGCTGGTCGAATATAATGTCCGTTTTGGCGACCCGGAGTGCCAGGTTTTGATGATGCGCCTTGGCGCACAGGCGCTGGATCTGTTGCTGGCTTGCGCAGAGGAGCGCCTGGATACCGCCCAGGTCAACTGGGCCAATGACCATGCGCTGACCGTCGTGATGGCTGCCAAAGGTTACCCTGGTTCATATGAGAAAGGTTCACGGATCAGCGGGCTCGATGCGTTGTCCGAGGACAGCAAGAACATGGTCTTTCACGCCGGCACCGGATTGCGCGACGACCATATCGTAGCCACGGGCGGGCGCGTGCTGAATGTCACCGCGCGCGGTTCGTCCCTTGCTGAGGCGCAGGCACGCGCCTATGAGATGATCGACGCGATCGACTGGCCAGAGGGGTTCTGTCGCCGCGATATTGGCTGGCGGGCCTTAGGCTAGGCAACGAAAGGATTCGGGGGGCTCTGCCCCCGGCGCGCCTACGCCCCCCACGGGATATTTTCAAAGCAATGAAGTTACTTGCAGTCCAGAGCGGCGCGCAGCGAGGCGCGCCCTGTATGGGGGCCGATCTCGATCGTCTTGAGCTGGCCAGCGACCAGGCGTGTCGCCATGATTTTTTGCCAATTGGCGGAGGCTGTGATCATCTCGGGTCCTGCACCGCAATCGCGCAGGCCACCACCTATGTCGCGCTCCCCGATACGGTGATTGGTGAGCCCAGGCAGGCTCGCCACAGGCTCCAGATCGCCGTCTTTGAAACGCCACACCCGCAAAGTCTTGGCCAGATGCGGGCGGTCGATATAGGCGATTTCGACAAATCCGTCGCCGTCGAGATCCGCCGCGCCAATGGGTGCCAGCCAGCTAAAGCGCGTGCCAATATGCGGCGTCGCGGCTACTTTTCCAGTTTCATCGTAAATGGCGAGCTGCGCGCCAGTCGCGGCTTCGCTTTCAACGACCACGACCTCCATATCGCCATCCCCATCCAGATCGAACAGACGCGGTGCCACGTCTTCGAACACGCGGGACTTGGGAAGCGTAAAGCGAATCGCGTCAGCGTTCCTGCGTTCCAAGGTTAGGGTTCCAAACTCGATGTCGTCGCCGAGAACTGCGTGCGGGTAGCGGTCCGTTGGCGCGCCATATTCAGCGCCAACGATATCTGCATGCGCCCCTGCAACGCTGGCCAAAAGCGCCACTGTTAGACATGCGCGGCGGGCCGCACCGTTCAAAGAGAGAGACGGTAGACGCCGCGCCTTGGTTAGGAGCTTTGTGATCAAATCTGCTTTTCAGGCATGCGAACGACCAATCCGTCCAGCGCGTCGCTCACTTTCAATTGGCAGGTCAGGCGCGATTTCTCGGCGTCTGGCTCATAGGCGAAATCGAGCATATCTTCTTCCATCGCCTCTTTGGCCGGCAGTTTTTCGACCCAGGCCGCGTCCACGTAAACATGACAGGTCGAACAAGCGCAGGCCCCGCCGCAATCCGCCTCAATACCGGGGATGTTGTTGTCCCGCGCGCCTTCCATCACGGTCAAACCGTTGGCCACGTCTACGACATGTTCTTTGCCGCCAAACTCGATATAGGTGATCTTTGCCATAGCGCCTTGCCCTTTGAAAAATTCTGTACTGATCGCATTTAGGGCAGTTTTGCGCCAGTTTCCAGCCCTCCTGCGCGGCGGGTGCAATTCTCACCTTTTTGGCCTATGAGAGGCATGCTAATTTTGTAAGGAACTGTATCCAGGGACATCTGAAAGCGGCTATGAAAACACCGACTGTTGCTGTGCTTGCGTCACTTGCTTTGATGGCCTGCGATACCCCACAAGGTTACGCTAACCAACGCCTGCCCACGGCTAAGGTCACGCTACTGAGCGAAATCCCGGCGGATCAGCCCCAAGACAGATGCTGGGCGGAGCTACCCCGCGACGAAAAGCGAGAAACCGTCGAGCGCTTTGTCGTCGCCACGCCGTCCCAGGTGGATGCTGATGGCGTCGAGCTCTCACCGCCTGTCTATCGTAAAATCAGCGAAGAAAAAGTCACGCGCGGTCCGTCGCGCTTTTTTGAGAGGGTTTGCGCGGCCAAGCTGACGCCGCGTTTTATTGGCGGGGTGCAACGGGCCCTTGCGGCGCGCGACCTTCTGGAAGGCCAGATCAGCGAAACATTGGACGCGCCGACAAAGGCCGCAATCAAGGCGTTTCAATCCGCGCGCGGCCTGCCCTCAGATATTCTGAGCCTTGAGGCCGCAAGTGCTTTGGGTCTGGTCACAATCGTCAAACCAACGACAAGCACAGGGTAGCCCACAAAAAAAAGCGCCCGTCGAGACGGGCGCCTTCCAATGGTGTGACAGACGATTACTCCTCGTCGAGCGCCAGCGCGACAAAGCGCGGGTCACCTTGACGGCGAATGAGCATCAGGAAGGACTTGCGACCAGCGTCACGCGCCTCCTCGATCTTGTCTTCAAGATCAGCAATCGCGTTCACCTTCTCCTGGCCAGCTTCAACGATCAGATCACCGGCGCGCAGACCTTTTTCGAACGCGTCGCTTGCTTCATCGACCTCTTTCACAAGAAGACCTTCGGCATTGTCGCCCAGACCCAGCTGGCCGCGAAGTTCCTCGTTCAGGACAGCTACGGTCATACCCATCACCGTTTTCTCTTCAGGCTCGGACTGGTCCGCAGCGACGGGTACGGCTTGCGCCTCTGCCTCTTCACGGCGGCCCAAGGTCACCGCCAATGTCAGTGGTTTGCCTTCACGGATTACTTCAACATCGACGGCTTTGCCAACGGCGGTGTTGCCGACGATGCGCACAAGCTCGCGGGTGTCTTCAACGACGCGGCCATCAAACGTCACGATCACATCGCCAGCCTCAATCCCACTGTCTTTGCCGGGGCCGTCAGGCACATCAGTGACCAGAGCACCGCGCACGGCCGACAGCTCAAGCGCTTCTGCAACATCCTCGGAGACATCCTGGATGCGCACGCCAAGCCAACCACGCCGGGTCTCGCCGAATTCCTGCAGCTGATCAACCACGCGGGTCACAACATTCGACGCCATGGAAAAGCCGATCCCGATGGACCCACCGGAGGGGGACAAGATCGCGGTGTTCACGCCAATCACATCACCTTCCATATTGAAGAGCGGACCACCGGAGTTGCCTTTGTTGATTGCAGCATCTGTCTGGATGAAGTCGTCATAGGCGCCAGACAGCTCCCGGCCACGCTGCGACACGATCCCAGCTGAGACAGAGAAGCCCTGGCCCAAGGGGTTGCCCACGGCAAGTACCCAGTCGCCCACACGCATCTCGTCGGAGTTACCAAAGGCCACAAAAGGCAGGTCCTCAGGCGCATCGACCTTCAAAAGTGCGATATCGGTCTTTGGGTCTGTGCCCACCAGCTCGGCCACTAGGCGTTCGCCCGAAAAGAACTCGACCTCGATCTCGTCAGCTTTGTCTATGACGTGGTTGTTGGTAACGATGTAGCCATCGGCCGAGATTACAAAGCCAGAGCCCAGCGCCGATGACTGGCGCGGCCGGTCACCACGGTTCTGACGATCCAGAAAGTCCTGGAAAAAGTCTTCAAGGGGCGAGCCCTCGGGCACAATTGGCGCCGGGCCCTGATTGCCGCCCCCTGCCACGGTGGTCGAGGTGGTGATGTTAACCACGGACGGGCTGACCTCATCGGCCAGATCGGCAAAGCTTTCGGGAAGCGCGGCCTTTGCAGCAATGGTCTGCGCCATGACAAGCGCAAGCCCCACGGCCAAAGCTTGCAATGCGCGCAAGGGCACTGCTGACACCTGCCGCGATCGAGTTAATACGTGAGCGTTCACTTTGAGGCTCCTCTACGGGATTGTTGATCTTGGGCGCGGGCGCACAGGAGATGTGCGTCCGCGCGTCTGTAGCATAGGTGGGACATTTTTAGGTTAATGCAACCAAGTCCCCCCTCGCGTGTCCTCAACAGGACGTGAGCCCCTGAAACACGTTTAATGAGAATATAGCCCCCGTTGCACAAATTGCCAAAGCTGCGTGCGGTGCCCAGATGCGCAAAGGGTCAAGACTTCATACGCGCGGCACGGAACCGGGCATCCGCCTCGGGGCTTCCATCATGGAAAGAACCGAACCATTTGTCCAAGGGCACAGCACTTTCGCCGAAATTTACTGAATGATAGCGGTGATGCAGGTAATGCATCAGCTTTTCTTTCTTCACCGCTGTGTCGTCGCCGAAGACCAGCTCGTCAAATCCCGAATGGCTGACACCCGGTCCCAGAGCGGTCGCGACGCCGTTGAACATCATATGGATCGGGTGGGACGGCACCACCAGATGGATGAGCAGACAGCTAAAATACAGCGCATGCTCCACCGGGTGCATCGCCATGCCGGACCAGGGGCCGACATTGACGTTTTTGTGGTGAAGGTAATGGACCGTTCGGTAGAGCGGCGGCCAATGGATCAGCCGGTGGATGCAGTAGAAATGGAAATTGCGCCAAAATGGCATTAGCAAAAGCCATAGCACGAACCAGACCGGATTTTGGGCAAGCGAGGAAAACGGTAGTGCCTCATTGGCGTAGCCCCACCACAACATCACCTCGAACCCGGTCCAAACTACCACCCCGATCTGGGACCAGAACACATTGTCGTAAATCTGGTTGTTGAACAGAAACCTCTTGTCCCGCTCCAATGGCCAATTGGCGTTGTATTTGGCTTTGCGCCCTTGCTTGCGCCAGCGGTAAAGCCATAGATGCAGACCGACGGTAAACAGCCCGACCATCACCAGGTTGCGCGCAAGGATTTCCAGGATCCAGCCCGGCTGCAAGCTTTGCATCCGGTTGAGCTCAGGCGTGAAGAAGGCATAGGCGACTAGCGTGATGCCGAGATAGAGCCCGAACCAAGGCAGCAAAAATCCCGGCACCCCGAAAAACCATCTCGCTATGACACCCGGCCGCGTCGGGAAATCCAGAAGCGGCATGAACCGCACCGGCGCCTCCGGCCGCCATTCGCCGCGCCTGTCGCGGGTCTGCCCATGCTCGTCAATCGTCTCGCCCATGGCGGTATGTAGCGCCATATGGCGAGGATGCGTCAAGAAATAAGAATTGATTGCGCCATTCGGCTGAGGGGGTACCGCGCGCCCGACGGTTGTTGTTGTCGCGATGTACGCGGCATCGCTAAATTCAGTTCACCTGAGTTAAGAGCCCGTTTTAAGAGACTTCACCTGCGTTTGAGATTGCTGTTGCTCGCGTAAGAAATCGGTCAGCCCTTCAATATCCATGGGCTTGGCAAGCGCGAAACCTTGCACAAAGTCGCAATTCAGTTCTTCAAGGCGTCCAATAACGTCCAAGTCTTCGGTTCCTTCTGCAATAACGGGCACATTGAGCGAGTGGGACATCTCTATGATTGAACGCACCAATTGTTCGGCGACAGTTCCCTCGTTGAGGGCAAGGATCAGATTCTTGTCAATTTTTAGGTGAGCAGGTTCGACCTTCATCAAACCGAGGATTGACGCATTTGCAGAACCGAAATCATCAAGATCGACTTTGTGCCCGTCTTCTTTGATCCTGTCGAGTGTCCAGGCCAATCGGCCACTGATATGGTCAAGCGTCATGGTTTCAACAAGCTCGAACCGCAGCTCGAAAGGCAGGTCGGGCAATGTGTCGAGCATCTTCTGAAAATCACGAGACAACAGCCGTTGTGCTGAGACATTGACCGCAAGCGAGCCGACGGAAAGCCCTTCGGCTGCGAGGTCCGACAAGAGCTGGACCGACTGATCGAAAATGGTTTCGTCTATCTCGTTGATCAAACCGATTTCTTCGGACCTAGAGATGAAGTCTTTGGGCTCGACAAGACCACGTTCCGGGTGGTTCCATCTTGCAAGAGCCTCCACCCCAGCAAGACGTCGATCAGGAAGGCTGAACTGGGGCTGAAAGAACGGAACAAACTCGCCCTCTTTCAACCCTTGCCTCATTAAATCTGTGTGTCGGCGTTGCGCGTCCAAAGCGGCGCGCAAGGCTGGCGTAAAGAGGGTATGCTGGTTCTTGCCCTCGTTCTTCGCTTCATAGAGCGCAAGATCAGCGGCTTTGGCGAGACTTGTGCGGTCCTTTGCGTCTTCTGGATAGCGCGCGGTTCCAACGCTTGCCCCTACCGTGGCGGTGACCTGCGCCACGGGAATAGGCATGCGCAAGTGTTCAACGACCTTCTGTGCAAGTCGGTTTATTTCATATTGGCTCAAATGCGGAAGCCAGATTGCAAATTCATCACCGCCCATTCTGGCAATACAGATACTGCCCCCATCAAACATTTGCGCGTTCACGAGATCATAACGCTGACTGTCCGACTTTTGGTCTCGCCCAAAAATGCCGTTCAGGCGTTTTGCTACGATGACAAGAACTTCATCACCAGCATCATGCCCATAGGCGTCATTGATTGACTTGAACCCATCCAAGTCAACAAAGAGCAAAGTACCCTCAGTTTTATTGTCGATCGCGTTATCGAGCGTCTTTTGCAACCGCGTTCTGTTCGCCAGGCCGGATAACGCGTCCTTGTAAGCCAAATCGTTGATTGTCTTGAGGTTTTTGCGCAACCTCGTGACCATGTCGTGAAACCGGATCTGAAGCTCTTTAAGCTCGACGGGTAGGAAGCGAGACACGACAGGCGGATCAGGTATCTTGAATTCACCTTTGGCAATCGCGTTCGAGGCTTGCGACACCTGTTCAAGCGGGCGCACCACCCGAAGGGAGACGAGATAGGCAAGCAAGAGCGCCGTGGCCGTCCCAATGACAAGTACGATCAGGCTGGAGCGCCGGGCATCGTCGGCACGCTGGTATAGCTCAGCGATTGGTTGAGGGATCATCACCCCCCAGCCAACCGGATCCACAAAAGTAAATCCAGCGATCATGTCGCCCTTCAACGCCGGTGAATAGAAGGTTTCGACGCCGGTCTCTCTGTTGAGCATCCTTTGAACAGCGGAAATTTTGGACATGTCTTTGCGAATGTCTTCCCATTCGACCAAAGGGTGCGACAACGCGCGGCCCGTCTGATCAACAATGGCAGCATGACCTTTTACGCCAAAAGCGATCGCCTGCCCCAGTTCGCGAAAGTAAGTCGTGGTGATTGAGCCGATGACCAGTAGATCATTTCGTCGCGCAACCAAGTGTATCACGTTCTCACCGTCAGGTGCCGCGACAACGGAGCCGAAGGAGACGCCTTCAGGTTTTGCAATTGACGTTAAACGCGCAAGTATGTCCGCCGGGATCACGTCGGGACAGGGGGCGGCAATCGGCGCCAAGGCATCGACAACGCGACCGGTGTCCGCGTCCGCCAGACAAATGTGTCTAAAGCTCAAGTTTTCCAAGACCCGTTTGGTAGACGAGGTAAACGACCACCTATCTTGTGACGTGGCAAACAAGTCGAATGTTGTCACCAGATCGCGATGGTATCTTTCCAGTGCAGCGGCAAGGTTCTGTGCCAACAGCAAGTGACGTTCATGGACTTCATCCAATTCACCCTGCAGCACTTCTGAATGCGGCCAAGCCCGGAACAGCAGCAACGGGCCTAGAGCCACGAAGAGAAAAGCCAGCAGTAAATAGTGCCTGAGACGCATGCGACTGTCCGTTGAACCAGTATGGTACACGGCGTTGTCAGCCAAACTGCCTTATGAATTCTTTCTGCAATGGGCCTAAATACGCAGCTTTTTAGCTTTATCGGCACCCAAATATATCGGCCTTGGGATTGGCTGACCTAGGCCCCGAAAGCCCCTTTCGCCAGCCACACCAGCACCACGCCTAAGGCCACGCAGCCAAGACCCAGCATGCGGCGCGTGTCTTCGGGGATCTCGGAGATGGCCTTGATCAGCTCCTCCAAACGCGAAGGGGCCAGTGCGAACACCAGCCCCTCTACAACCAAGACCAGCCCTATGGCCAGCAGGATATGTGTGACGATCATTCAACGATCGCGTCAGGCGAACGCAGATAATCGAAGAACGGATCGCTCGGATTGATCACGAAGGAGGAATTGCCCCCTTGCAAACCACGCTCATAGGCGTCGAGCGAGCGGCGGAATTCAAAGAACTCCTGATCCGCGCCATAGGCGGCACCGAAGATCGCGTTGCGGCGGGCGTCAGCTTCACCGCGGATGATGTCAGCGGTTTTCTGAGCTTCGGAGACCAGCTCGACCACGGTCCGGTCGGCCTGGGCACGCACCCGTTGGGCCGCTTCCTCACCACGCGCAATCTCGTCCGCCGCTTCACGTTCCCGCTCGGCACGCATCCGGTTAAAGGTCGCGTCAAGGTTTTGCTCTGGCAGGTTGGTCTGCTTCAGACGCACATCAACCACTTCCAGCCCCAGTGGCCGAGCACGCGCACGCGCTTGGGTAGTGATGCGGTTCACAAGAACAACCCGGTCGGCTGACAGGATCGTGCCTGACGTCACGCCCTCAGCACCCAGAACCTCCCGAATGGTCGGGTTCAAGATACCGGCCAGACGGGATTCAGCGGTCGCGAGACCGCCAACACCCACGGCTTGCCGGAACTGAACCACGTCGGAGATGCGGTAGCGCGCGAAGGCGTCTACCACCAGACGACGGTCATCAGAGGGTGTTACCTCGGTCTCAGGCGTGTCGAGCGCGCGGATCCGGTCGTCGTAGCGTACAACTTCCTGGATCAGCGGGATCTTGAAGCCAAGGCCCGGCTCTTCCTGAACCTTTACGATCTGGCCGAATTGCAGAACCAGAGCCTTCTCACGCTCGTCCACGATGAAGATCGAGGAGAGCAGTAAAAACAGCACGCCGAAGACGGCGATCAGTCCAATCATACCACGTGTCATTGGCTTGCTCCTGTACCTGAGCGGCGCAGCTCATTGAGCGGCAGGTAAGGGACAACGCCCTGCCCTCCCTCGCCGGAGCTGTCGAGAATGATCTTGTCGGTCGAGCCGTAGACCCGTTCGACGGTTTCCAACCAGAGGCGCTTGCGCGTGACCTCGGGCGCTTTGCGGTATTCTTCCAAAACGGCAGTGAAGCGCGCGGCCTCACCCTCGGCTTGGTTCACTTGCTGGGCACGATAGGCTTCGGCCTGCTCCAGAAGCGCGGCCGAGTCACCACGCGCTTGCGCGAGTACGCGGTTGGCGTAGGCATCCGCCTGACGCTGCAGCGTGTCGCGCTGCTGCTCAGCTGCCTGCACTTCGCGGAACGCGTCAATCACCTCACGCGGCGGGTCGGCCTTGTCGAGGTTGAGACGCACGATATTCACACCTGAATCGTATTGATCAAGCGTGGTTTGGATCAGCTCCCGCACCTCGTCGGCAATAAGCTGACGGTCGCGGTTGAGGATCGGGGCCAGCTCGGAGCGGGCAATCACCTCCCGCATCGCCGATTCAGACACAGCGCGGATCGTGTCGCGCGGGTCGGCCAAGTTGAAGAGGAACTTGGCTGGGTCGTTGATGTTCCAGACCACCTGGAAGTCGATATCAACGATGTTCTCGTCGGTGGTCAGCATCAAGCCGCCATCGCCGCGCGCGCCAACACCGATATCCTCAGTCTGCTCGCGCGTGACCGGGATAACCTCAGCGGTCACAACCGGCCAAGGCGCAAAGTTAAGGCCCGGATTGCCGGTCGAGCTGTATTCACCCAGGAAAAGCTCAACGGACTGTTCTTCCGGTGCCACTGTGTAAAAGGAGCTAAATGCCCACAGCGCCAATGCGCCCAAGGCTGCGAGGCCGAGTGTACCACGGGAGAAAGCTGGACCGCCTTCACCGCCGCCAGGTCCGCGCCCATTCGCACCGCCGCCGCCGCGACCGCCCATCAGAATGCGCAGCTGCTCCTGGCCTTTTTTCATCAGCTCGTCGATCTCTGGGATCTGCGGTTGGTTCCCGCCGCCCTGGCCCGGCCCACGATTTGGGCCGCTCCCATTGGGTCGTTTGTCCCGATCATCCCCGTTGCCGCCGCTGCCGCCGCCGCCCCAAGGTCCGCCACTATTACCGGCCATCAAAGCTCCATTCATAAGTGTGTCAAATCCTTAGCCTTGTAATTGGGCGTTTCGCGCCTGATTTCAAGCAGATCTCACAGGTGTTTTCATTGTCACCAGCTCTTCCGACATGGTGGGGTGCACCGCGCAGACCTGATCAAATTGCGCTTTGGTTGCGCCCATTTTCACCGCAATGCCCGCCAGCTGGATCATTTCACCCGCCGCTGGTGCGACGATATGGCAGCCCAGAACCCGATCAGTTTCTTTGGAAACCACAAGTTTCATGAGCACGCGATCTTCACGCCCGATAAAACTTTGCTGCATGGGCTTGAAAGAGGTGGCGTAGACGTCAATCGGCTCCTGCTCACGCGCTTTTTCTTCGGTCATGCCGACGGTTCCCAGCTCCGGCTGGGTGAAGACGGCCGACGGGATCAGCTCGTGATCGACCTTGGTCGGGTTGCCTTTGAATACCGTTTCGACAAAGGCCATGCCTTCGCGAATGGCAACCGGTGTCAGGTTCACGCGGTTTGTCACATCCCCAATGGCAAAGATCGATGGCTGCTTGGTCTGGCTATAGTCATCCACGATGACCTCGCCGCGCCGACCCAGCTCTGCGGCTGTGTTGTCCAGCCCCAGACCTTCTGTGTTGGGGTTGCGCCCGGTTGCGAACATGACCTGATCAAATACCTGCGTGGTGCCGTTTGACGCTTTCACCCAGATCGGGCCGCTTTTGCCGGGGGCCGCTTTGCCTTGCACCTCCCCTGCGAGAAGTTCGGTATTGGGCACCATGCCATTTTCGTCCAGATCGGCCTCGAGGCACATCTCGACGATATTCGTGCCCAGATGCAGATTGACGCCTTTCTTGCACATCATGTCAGAGACCAACCCGCGCGCCTCATCATCAAAGCCGCGTAGGATTTGGGCCCCGCGGTAGAACTGTGTGACCTCCACGCCCATACCATTGAGAATGCAGGCAAATTCGCAGGCAATGAAGCCGCCGCCCACGATCAGGATGCGTTTTGGCAGCTCGGGAAGGTGGAAGATGTCGTTAGAGGTGATGCCCAGGTGGTCATTGGCAATGCCCGGAAGAGCCGGCCGCCCGCCCGTAGCCACAAGAATATGCTTGGCTTTTAGCGTCTCGCCGGTGCTGAGCCGCACTGTATGAGGGTCCGCGATCTCAGCGCGCGCGTCGTGAATAGTGACGCCGGAATTGTCCAAGAGCTTGCGGTAAATGCCTTCGAGCCGGTCCAACTCCCCCTCGAGCCGGGTCTGGAACTTGGACCACTCAAAGCTGCCAGCATGTACCGTCCAGCCGTAATCCTGCGCCTCGGCCATCGCATCGCGGTAGCTCGACGCGAAGACCATCAGCTTTTTGGGCACACAGCCGCGGATCACGCAGGTGCCGCCCATGCGGTCTTCCTCCGCAAGGCCCACTTTCGCGCCTTCAGACGCCGCGACGCGCGCTGCGCGTACCCCGCCGGAGCCGCCCCCAATGACGAAGAGGTCGTAGTCAAAGCTCATGGGCTGCAGTCCTTCTCTTTAGTCGGCAATGTCAGCGAACAGGTTGTCGCTTTCGACCAGGTCGATCTTGGAATGCTCGACCCGACCCTGGTTGATGTCCCGGGTTTCCACAGACCCGTCCGCATGGCCAATCACAACCACGTCACATATGTCCAAAAACAGCCCGTTCTCGACCACGCCAGGTATCTGGTTCAGCACTAGGCTCAGCTGGCGAGGGTTGCCAATGCGGCGCAAGCTGAGATCGAGAATGTGGTTCCCCTCATCGGTCACGAAGGGCGCGTCTTTGTTCAATCTGAGCGACGAGCTGCGTCCGAGCACATCAAGATTGACCAGGGTTTCCTCAATCAATGCCTGGGTCGTGCGCCAGCCAAAGGGGATGACCTCAACGGGCAGCGGAAAAGCCCCGAGCGTCTCCACCTCCTTGGCCGCATCCGCGATCACAATCATCTGATCCGACGCCGTGGCGACGATCTTCTCCTGCAACAAGGAGCCGCCGCCGCCTTTGATTAGGTTGAGATTGGCATCATATTCATCCGCCCCGTCGATGGTCAGATCCAGCCAACGCGCCTCATCAAGCGGCACCACATCGATACCGACCTGCCGCGCCAGCTCGGATGTTCGCGCGGAAGTCGCGACGCCCATGATCTTGAGCCCTTCCTCGCGCACCATTTCGCCCAGCACCTTGACCATCCACGCCGCGGTCGACCCGCTCCCAAGCCCTACCTTCATCCCATCTTCGACATAGTCCACAGCGCGTTTCGCCGCCGCGTATTTGGCTTTGTCGATGGGAGAAAGGTTTTGTGGCATGAGCTGTCTCCGACGGGTTGCGTGCCAGCTATAGGCGGTTTGGCGGGCGGGGGCGAGCCCTAGGGCCGCCAATTTGATTACTTTTGCGCCCCCACCATCTGCGCCAACACCGCCTCAAGGCAGTCGCGCGGCACGATCACCAGCGCCTCCCCTTGCGCGACCTTCAGGCTGACGGGCCCTGTCACCGCGTTAGAAGTGCCGACTATTCCGGTTGGTGAGAGCGTCAGCCCATCGATCGGATAGGCCAGCCCCGCGCTGGTGCCGCGCATTTCGCTCATCGGGTAGATCGAGAAACGCGTGCCTTCGGGCAGATCAAGATCAAGTTGCGACGGGCAGACAAAACAGACGTCTTCCTCGCTGATCAAGAAGACAGTTTTGTCCGTGAATTTCACCAAGCTGGAACAGGCGGCCAGCTGGTGATCCAACCGCCCGCCCGAAAATCCGAGCGCGAGAATGGCCCGCGCCTCGATGCGATCAAGGCATTTGTCAAAATCGGTACTGTCCTGCTCTGCGATATGGTGAATGCGCGCGGCAGGAATCGCCGCCCGCGCCGCCTGCGTCAGCGAGTCCAAATCGCCAATCACGGCGTCTGGTATGATCCCGTTGGCCACAGCAAGCGTCGCGCCGCCATCGGCTGCAACCAGAATCGGAGCAAGGGTAAGCGCCTGTTTTACATGGCTAAAATGTGTCGGCGCGCCACCCAAAAGTGTCAAAAATGTGGGGGTGTGAACAATTATCGCCATATTGTAATAATTATTGCGCTTTTTGAGGACAATCAGCAACGCTTGGACCGGGGATTCCCGCGCAAAATTTAGTTTTTGTTTGGGAAGGTGGAATAGGCTGGGATAGCTTTTTACCTGGGTCGGGAGAAAGAGAGCACACCGTGGTTGGTGAAAACAAGATATTAACAGTGTCCTACGGGACCTTTTCATGCACCCTTGAAGGGTTTGATGATCCGTTTTCGACGATGAAAGCCATCGCGGAATATTTCCGTGATCTGGCCGCCGAAGACCGTTTTTTCGGGGCTGAGCCGCCCCAGCCGGATGCAGACATGTTGCACCGCATTGCCGAGAACACCGTGCAATCGCGTGTTGCTGCAGAAGTGTCCGACAACTCCGTCGTACTGCGCCAGGACGGTCGTCCAACGTCGACGCTCGCAGCACCTCTTGCCGCATCGGCCGCGCAACCTGCGCCTGAGCCCGTCGCTCAGCCTGCACCAATGCCAGCGGCTGAGCCAGTGGTTGAACCGGCATCCGCTGCGCCATTTGCCGGGGATTCGATTGCTGCCAAGCTGCAGCGTATCCGCTCGGTGGTGGCTCAAGAAGCCGAAATCACAGAGCAGACCGCGCCCTTCTATAGCGAGGACGAGCATGCTGACGCTGTGCCAGTTAAGGCTGCCTCAGCGCCGGTCGATCTGTCCGTCACGGAAGAAACGCCTGATGAGCAGGCCGACGTTGAGAACGCTGAAGCAACGGCTGACAGCGTCGAGGCCGACAGCACTGCGGAAGACGCGGCAGATGAAGTCACCGATACCGAGCTCGAGGTCGCAGAAGATACAACGACTGACGCAAACGAAAGTGATGACAGCGACGACACCGTGATCGCCGACGCGCTTGAAGCGCTGGAAGCTGACGATGACCCTGTCGCAGTTGAGGACGAAGCCGAAGTTGCAGAGAACATCTTCGAAGCGGAGGTGCCGCGCAGCCGCATCCTCGTACAGAAAGTATCTCGGGAAGAGGTGGAAGCCGCTCAGCAAGGCGACGAGGTCGTTTCAGACGAAGCCGAATTGTCCGAAGAAGCGGAAGCAGCGCTGTTGCGCGAACTCTCCGACGTTGAAGCGGATATCGATGACGCGACGACTGAGGAAACCACCGCCGAAGACACGAGCGAAGCCGTTCAAGATGACGTTGCGCCAGACGCAGCCGAAGACACATTGGTGGCAGATGCTGTCGAAGAAGCGGAAATAGCCTCTGACGATGACGACAGCGCCAAGGAGGAGGCACGTGCCGAACGCAAGGCCCGTCGCTCCCGTATGCTCGAAAGCGAAGACGCAGCGCTCAACCGCCTGATGGACGCGACCCGGACACGGATGAGCGATGATGATGAAGGCGCTGTGCGCCGGGCGTCTATCGCGCATCTCAAGGCCGCCGTCGCCGCCACGAAAGCCGATGACAGCATCGCCGAAGCCGCCGCGAAAGAGGAAGAGCGTGAGCTTGACCAATATCGCGACGATCTGGCCCGCGTCGTGCGCCCCGTGCGCAGCCGCGCCATCGAGGGCGAAGAAGGCGAAGCGCGCCCATCCACTTTGATGCTGGTCAGCGAGCAGCGCATCGAAAAGGATAAAAGCGATGCGCCTGCAGCGCCTGAAGCAGATGTACGCCCGCGCCGGGTTGCAACTGCCGGCAATCTCGCACTGGAAGAACAGTTTGAGGACGTCGACGCCAATGCACAGCCTGCAGGTGACACCGAAACCTTCACCGAGTTCGCACAACGTGTGAAGGCCCTTGAATTGCCTGACCTGCTCGAAGCGGCGGCCGCACATTATTCCTATGTCGAAAAGACAAAGGAGTTCACGCGCCCGATGCTGATGCGCAAAATCTCGACCCTCGAAAGCGGGACCATTCCATCGCGTGAAGAAGGCCTGCGCTGCTTTGGCGCCCTGCTGCGCGACAACAAAATCATCCGGAGCGGAAACGGCAAGTTCGTCTTGTCCGACACCACCCGCTTCGCCTCCGAGGCTCGGAACGAGGCGGGCTAACGCCCAAGACGTTCAAAGCACCAACCACAGAACGGGGTGCGCGCAAGCGTGCCTCGTTTTGTTTGTTACCAAAGAAAAAATCTTTAAGTTAATACTCTGCCGGGCTGCCGCTGCCGCGCGGCAAAAACCAGAACATGTCAGCGGTCAAGATACAGGAGCCATCGCCTTGTCGACCTATCTTGAATCTTCAATAGGCTTCTTTTCACGGTGTTTTTTTCTGGGCTTCAAAACTGTGGCAATCCCCAGAGCCAACCAATGTCCCATTGTCAGTTATAAACGCTCGTATTATGTACAATCTGGGGTTGCATTACTTCGCGCAACATATCACGCCGATTATGTTCGCTGCTTATTTCCTTCTTTCGATGCAAACATTTATCAAGGCGGTCATTTTTTTGATGTTCGAGATATTGAGCGCCTCACCGTATTAGGCTCACATGCTCTCCAAAGCGTTCACAAGCAAGTGCAGGTCAGCTGCGTAAAACCCGGCAGCATTGATGCAATTTGTTTCGAGCATCTTAAGCCCATCTAGCGTCAGACAGATGTCCAACACATAGGCCGTTGCATAGCCAGGATTTGCCGCCACTAACTGTCGAGCAAAAACGAGGGCATCGTCATCGATCTCAGCTCGATAGACGATCCGTCGACCTTCCTTAGAGAGCGAGTATGTAACGATCTGATCGCCGACCACCCAGAGCCGCCATTCCTTTTGGATCTTTGCGGGCGGGGCTAACATTAACTCTGTGTCGTGGTTCAAAGCGCCCACGACGATTTCGTGTGGCTCAAGTTTTGTGACTTTGCGAACCAGTTCTAGTAATTCGGAGCTGGTACGAACCCGACCCGGTTCCTCCTTGCTGTCAGAAACCGGCCGCATGAACCACTGGCGCTCGTCACCTTCCAAATGTCGCGGCAAATCACACAGTCGCGAAAAGAGCGCATTTGCGCCATTCAACAAAAATGGGTGCCAAGCTGTCTCACGTACGAAAGGCCCAATTTTGAATACCCCCGGTCGTAGCACGCGCTTCTCTGCGTAGCGCCAAAGCGTGTATGACCCGAACAGCACAACATCGTTAGGGTCATCGATCAGCGGCTCCGGCTCTAACTTGCCTATGAAAGGTATCACCTTATGCCAAGAGTAAGATGCGCCGACCCGATCAAGCGCTTCGGCCATGCGATGCATGTCTTCAAAATCTTGCAATATCCACTGCATCGCAACTTAGATCACTCCTGATCCGGATCCGCCTGACCAATGCCTTTGAACAGGAATTTCAGCGGAATTGCCCATACCACGCCAAGACCCAAATAGATCAGCAGCTCCAAAAAGAAGGATGGCCGCGGCAAAAGCGCCACCAGGTTCACGGCCGCCACGATGTAGATAGGCAGGCCGACCAGCAAGACCAGCAGCGCTAGGCGTTTGCGTGTTTTGTAGCTCAAAGCGACCCTCCGAGTGATCAATCCGCGAACGGGTCGGTCACCAGGATGGTGTCGTCGCGCTCCGGTGAGGTGGAAAGTAGCGCCACTGGGCACTCGATCAACTCTTCCACGCGGCGCACATATTTGATCGCGTTCGCCGGCAAATCCGCCCAGGACCGTGCGCCTTCTGTGCTTTCCGACCAGCCGGGCATCTCTTCATAGATCGGCGTGCAACGCGCCTGTTGGTCGGCGGCCGTCGGCAGGTAATCGAGCCGCGTCCCATCCAGATCATAGCCTACGCATATTTTCAGCCGCTCAAACCCGTCCAACACATCGAGCTTGGTCAGCGAAATCCCTGTCACGCCAGAGGTCGCACAGGTCTGGCGTACCAAGGCCGCATCAAACCAGCCGCAACGACGTTTGCGCCCAGTGGTGGTGCCAAATTCATGGCCGCGCTCGCCCAGCATCTGCCCATCGGCGTCCTCCAGCTCTGTCGGGAAAGGACCTTCTCCAACACGGGTCGTGTAGGCCTTCACGATACCCAAGACGTAATCGATCGAGCCGGGGCCGACGCCCACGCCGGTTGCCGCCTGCCCCGCAATGACGTTGGAAGAAGTCACAAACGGGTAAGTCCCGAAGTCGATGTCCAACAAAGCGCCCTGCGCACCTTCAAACAGAATCCGCTGGCCCTTTTTCTTGCGCTCGTTGAGCACTTTCCAAACAGGTGCTGCGAAAGGCAGGATCGCGCCGGCAATCTCGCGCAAGGACGCAAGCAGCGCGTCGCGGTCCACAGGTTCAATACCAAGCCCACGGCGCAGCGGGTCATGGTGTTGAAGTGCGCGGTCGACCCGCGCCTCCAAGGTCGCCTCATCGGCCAGATCGGCGACCCGGACTGAACGACGACCAACCTTGTCTTCATAGGCGGGCCCAATGCCGCGCCCGGTTGTACCAATTTTTGTTCCCTTGGACGCAGCCTCTTCCCGCGCGCGGTCCAGCTCGCCATGGATCGGCAGGATCAGCGGAGTGTTCTCGGCGATCATCAGGTTCTCGGGGGAGATGTCGACGCCCTGCCCGCGGATCGTCTCGATCTCCCGCACCAAATGCCACGGGTCGAGCACGACGCCGTTGCCGATCACTGACAGCTTGCCGCCGCGCACCACGCCCGCGGGAAGCGCATGCAACTTGTACACAGTCTCGCCAATGACCAGCGTATGGCCCGCGTTATGGCCGCCCTGAAAGCGCACGATGATATCGGCGCGCTCGGACAGCCAGTCCACGATCTTGCCTTTCCCCTCGTCACCCCATTGGGCGCCGACAACGACGACATTGGCCATGCTACTTCCTTCCGTGGATGAAACCCGGCCCCCTATAGCGGCGGGCTCGGCGGGGGGGAAGCCTGAATTGACCGCACAACCACCGATATGCGGCTTGCGCCGCGCCCGCCGCGCGACTACATACCCACAAACACCTCAATAAGAGCCGTCCGCCCAATGGAAAACATCGTTCTCATCGTCCACCTGATCATCGCGCTGTGCCTGATTTTCATCGTGCTGATTCAGCGTTCCGAAGGCGGGGGCTTGGGCATTGGTGGCGGCGGTGGCGGCGCCATGTCGGGCCGCCCTGCGGTGACCGCTCTGGGCAAGCTAACCTGGCTCTTTGGGGTTGCCTTTGTCTGCACGTCGATCACGCTGACGGTATTGGCTGCGCAAAACGCCACGGGTGGTTCGGTTCTCGATGGCAGCGACCTGTTGCCGCCGCCCGCACAGGACGCAGCGCCTCGTGACATCTTGCTGCCGCCGACCACGGGTGACGTGCCACTTACGCCGCCGCCACTCAACGAATAATCCACTAAATTTAGTGGCTTACAACGCGGTGCACACCTTATCTGGGCGCTGCCTGTTGCGGCAGTCATGCGAATCCTCTATAGGTTAAATCCCGTGAGTAAGGGCATCTGCACGCCCTAAAAAACCAAGAAAAACACTTGAGCGCGGGGCCTTCGACACATGGCAAGATATATCTTTATTACGGGCGGCGTGGTGTCATCCTTGGGCAAAGGCTTGGCCTCAGCCGCGCTCGGCGCTCTGTTGCAGGCACGAGGCTACTCGGTTCGATTGCGCAAGCTCGACCCCTATCTCAATGTAGACCCCGGTACGATGTCGCCCTTTGAGCACGGCGAGGTGTTTGTCACCGATGATGGGGCAGAAACCGATCTCGATCTGGGCCATTACGAGCGGTTCACTGGCGTCGCGGCGCGCATGACCGATTCCGTATCCTCCGGCCGGGTCTATTCCAACGTGCTGGAGAAAGAACGTCGCGGTGACTACCTCGGCAAAACCATTCAGGTGGTCCCGCATGTCACCAACGAGATCAAAGAATTCATCGCCATCGGCGATGACGAGGTCGATTTCCAGCTCTGCGAGATTGGCGGAACGGTTGGCGATATCGAAGGTCTGCCGTTTTTCGAGGCCATCCGCCAGTTTGGCCATGAGCGCCCGCGCGGTGATTGCATCTTTATGCATCTCACTTTGTTGCCCTATCTGGCAGCAAGCGGGGAGCTGAAAACGAAACCGACCCAACACTCCGTCAAGGAACTACAATCCATCGGCATCGCCCCCGACATTCTGGTGTGCCGCTCCGAGCAGGAAATCCCCAAGAAAGAACGCGAGAAGCTGGCGCTGTTCTGCAATGTGCGCCCCGACAGCGTGATCGCCGCCTATGATTTGAAGACGATCTATGATGCGCCGCTGGCCTACCACAAAGAAGGTCTGGACCAAGCGGTGCTGGATGCCTTTGGCATTGCCCCTGCCCCCGCGCCCAAGCTGGAGGTATGGGAAGACGTCTCTGACCGGGTGCACAACCCAGAAGGCAAGGTCAAAATCGCCATTGTCGGCAAATACACCCAGCTTGAAGACGCCTATAAATCGATCAACGAGGCGCTGACCCATGGCGGTATGGCCAACCGCGTCAAGGTCAAGATCGAATGGGTGGACGCGGAGATTTTCGACCGCGAAGACGCCGCCCCACATCTTGAAGGGTTCCATGCCATTCTGGTGCCCGGCGGCTTTGGCGAGCGCGGCACAGAAGGCAAGATCAAGGCCGCGCAGTTTGCCCGCGAGCATAAAATCCCATATCTCGGCATCTGCCTTGGCATGCAAATGGCAGTGATCGAGGCCGCACGGAACCTCGCCGGCGTCGCGAATGCGGGCTCGGAAGAGTTTGACCACGAGGCGGGCAAGAAACGGTTTGAACCAGTGGTCTACCACCTAAAGGAATGGGTGCAGGGCAACGCAAAGGTCAAGCGCAAGGAAAGCGATGACAAGGGCGGCACGATGCGCCTTGGCGCTTATGATGCGGTGTTGAAGGAAGGCTCGAAAGTGGCGGAAGTCTACGGCACCACCGCGATCGAGGAACGCCACCGCCACCGTTACGAAGTCGATATCGCATATCGCGAAGAGCTTGAAAAACAAGGCTTGATCTTCTCCGGCATGTCGCCCGATGGCAAGCTGCCTGAGATTGTCGAAGTGAAGGACCACCCGTGGTTTATCGGCGTGCAGTTCCACCCCGAGTTGAAGTCAAAACCCTTCGCGCCGCATCCGCTCTTTGCTGATTTCGTGCGCGCTGCTAAGGACGTGTCACGTTTGGTTTAAGCGCCCTTGGATCTGGATGCAGCAATGCTTACCATCAGGTTAACAAAATTTTGAAACCGTTTGGTTTCAGTCGGTTACCAGAGTCCCCGCATGCGGGGCCGTAAGGAAAGGACCCGCCCATGCCCAAAGGATACTGGATCGCCCATGTCGACGTCGCCGACCCCGCCGCCTATGAAGGCTACCGTGAGGCCAACGCTGTCGCTTTCGCCAAATACGGCGCGAAGTTCCTCGTGCGCGGCGGCGCACAGCAGGTCGAAGAGGGCAGCCAGCGGCCCCGCTCGGTCGTGATCGAGTTCAAGGACCTCGAGACAGCCAAAGCCTGCTACCACAGCCCCGAATATCAACACGCCAAGTCGCTGCGCGACGCGGCCTCTGTAGGCGATCTGGTGATTGTCGAAGGGTATGACGCCTGATGTTTGAAGCGCTGCTTAAAGCCCTGACCGGCGAAGACGAAACGCCCCTGCCCGAACCCGACGCCCGGCTTGCCCTCGCAGCCCTCTTGGTCCGGCTTGCCCGCACCGACGGGCATTACGAGGCCTCCGAAATCGCACGCATCGACGTCATTCTGGGCCGCCGCTACGCCTTGAGCGACGCCGACGCCGCCAAGCTGCGCGCGGAAGCCGAAACACTGGAGTCTGAGGCCCCCGACACTGTCCGCTTCACCCGTGCGATCAAGGATCACACCGCACATGAGCATCGTGACAGCGTGATCGAAGATATCTGGGAGCTCGCCCTCGCAGACGGCTCCCGCTCCGATGACGAGGACAGCCTGATCCGGCTCGTGGCCCCGCTTTTAGGGATCAATGACCGCGACAGCGCGCTAGCCCGGCAACGCGTGATTGAGCGCCTAAACGGCTGAGCATCTCTTGATTGCCAGCTTCCCGATGTATGAACGGCCGGAGACTGCTGACGCAATCGCGCAGCTCTGGTCAAACCTTCAAACCCATATCGGCCGTGAGGCGCAGTTCAAATCGAACACTCACGGGCTGGCGCATTGGCGCGACCCTGATCTGTTGATCTCCCAGACCTGTGGCATGCCCTATCGGTTGCATCTTCACGGTCAGGTGCATCTGGTCGGAACACCTGTCTCCACCTTGGGCGACCCGCGCGGGTATTACCATAGCGTGATCATCGCCCGCCAAGACGACCCGCGCGATAGTTTCGCTGAGTTCGAGGGCGCAGTGCTGGCCTATAATGATGCGATCTCCCAAAGCGGATGGGCCGCGCCTCAAAACATGGCGCGTTCGCAAGGGTTTGGGTTCTCCAATCTCTTGGAAACAGGCGGGCATCGAGCCTCCTCCCAAGCAGTTGCAACAGGCAAGGCAGAGCTTGCAGCCATCGACGCGGTAACATGGTCTCTGATCACCCGCTTTGATCCGTGGGCCGATCGTTTGAAGGTGATTGACCGAACTCCGCCGACACCCGCCCTGCCTTTCATAACGTCTCGCATAGAATTGGCCGAGCCCTTGTATGAGGCGATGGCGACGGCAATCGACGAGCTGTGTCAAGACAACCAAGCGCTCCTGTGTCTGAAAGGGATCACTCAGATCGCGGCCGAGGACTATCTGGCCGTCCCCTCGCCCCCGCTCCCTTGACGTGCGCCGGGCATCACGGCCAAGTGGCGCTATGAAAGAGTGGCTAAGCAAACACCCGGAGGTCAAAAGCCTTCGGCCCGTGGTACCTGACCTGAACGGTCAAGCGCGCGGGAAGCGGCTTCCTGTGCATATGGGCGACAAGCTGATCGACGAGGGTGCGCGCATGCCCCTCTCCGTGCTCAACCTCGACATTCGCGGCGAGGATATCGAAAACAGCCCCCTGGTTTTTGAAAGCGGCGATGCCGATGGCGTGCTCCGCCCGACAGAGCGTGGATTTGTGCCTATGCCATGGGCCGCAACGCCTGCCGCCCTTCTGCCAATGAGTATGTATCACGATGACGGCACGCCATTTGAGGGCGACGCGCGGCATGCGCTGAAAGCTGTCGTGGAGCGCTTTGCGGCGAAAGGCTGGACCCCCGTTGTGGCCACCGAGTTGGAGTTCTTCCTCGTCGACGATAGCGGCAAAACTCTGCGCCCACCCCGTTCGCCCAGATCCGGCAAACGGCGCCTCGGCGGCGAAATCCTATCGATGCGCGCGCTTGATGCGTTTGATGACTTCTTCTCGGAGCTCTACGAGGCTTGCGCGGCGATGGATATCCCAGCAGAGGCCACGATTTCTGAGGGCGGTTTGGGTCAATATGAGGTCAATCTGAGCCATGTCGCTGATGCGATGAAAGCCGCAGATGACGCGTGGCTTTTCAAGCTGTTGGTCAAAGGTATCGCACGCAAACACGGGGTAGCGGCGACCTTTATGGCCAAACCCTACCCCGAGGAAGCTGGCAACGGAATGCACACGCATTTCTCTGTGCTGGATAGGGATGGTCGAAATATTTTTGATGATGGCGGCGTTGAAGGCAGCGCGCTTCTACGTCACGCAATTGGCGGATGCCTTGCGGCGATGCCGGGCTCGACACTGATATTTGCACCTCATGCCAACAGCTATGAACGCTTCACCCCCGGTGCGCATGCGCCAACCGGGTTGGCTTGGGGCTATGAAAACCGGACAGCCGCGATCCGCGTCCCCGGCGGCGCACCGGCCGCGCGCCGGATCGAGCATCGCGTCGCAGGCGGCGACATCAATCCTTACCTGATGCTCAGCATGGTTCTGGGGGCCGCCCTGATCGGGATTGAGGACCAACGAGGCGCGCCTGAACCGATCACCGGGTCGGCATATGAGGCGGGTTTGGAAGAGATCCCGAATACATGGGAAGCCGCGCTCAAAGCCTTTCAAGAAGACCCTTTCATTCCGCGAATTCTACCGCAGGCTCTTTCTCAGAACCTGATCCTCACGAAGAAACAGGAAATGGCACTGGTCGACAATTTGAGCAAGCAAAAGCAGCTCGCGCTCTACCTGGATACGGTGTGATCGCACTTTTCAAAATGGCCGTGCCTGACTAGGCTCGCCTGAACCAACTAAGAGGACCCCATGAAAATCGGCATTCTCGAATGTGGCCACACCATGCCTGAAGTGGCCGCTCGTCATGGGACCTTTCCGGACATGTTTGCCCGCCTGCTGGAGGGCCACGGGTTCAGCTTCGAAAGCTATGATGTCGAAAACATGGCCTTCCCGGGCAGCATAAATGACTGCGACGGCTGGTTGCTCACGGGCTCCAAACATGGCGCTTATGAGGATCATCCGTTTATCCCGCCGCTCGAGGCCTTCATCCGCGACGCCTATGCCGCGCGCGTGCCGATGGTTGGGATCTGTTTTGGCCACCAGATCATCGCGCAAGCCTTGGGCGGGCGGGTTGAGAAATTCAAAGACGGCTGGTCCCTGGGGCTGACCCGCTATGAGTTCGACGGGCTCGGGGAGGTCAAGCTGAACGCGTGGCATCAGGACCAAGTGCTGGACCTACCCGAAGGTGCCAAGACGATTGCGAGCAGTGATTTCTGCGCCCATGCTGCGCTGATCTATGACGACCGCGCTCTTACTGTTCAGCCACATCCCGAATTTGGCGGGGAGATCATCGGCGACTATGTCAGTTTGCGCCGTGGCACCGCCGATTATGGGGAAGACGTGATGGATCATGCCGCCGCCCATGTCGCCGAAGCCGATCACAACACAGAGCTCGCCCAAACCATCGCCGGGTTCTTCTTGCAAAAACGGGAGCGCGCCAATGCCTAGTAGCTGGATCGACGCCCTACCCGCACCGGCGCAGACCTATCTTGAGGGCAAGCGGCTCGATGAGGTCGAATGCATCATTTCTGATCTGCCCGGGATCGCGCGCGGCAAAGCGGTTCCCGCCACCAAGTTCGAAAAGCAGACGCAGTTCTTTCTGCCGAACTCGATCTACTTCCAGACCATCACTGGGGGTTGGGGGGAAGCCGCTGGCGAAGACGGGTTCACTGAGCCGGACATGGTTCTGAAACCTGACATGGACACCGCCACCGCAGCGCCCTGGACCGGGGACTGGACCTTGCAGGTGATCCATGACGCGTTTTTCCAAGACGGCACGCCCGTCCCCTACTCCCCCCGCAATGTTCTGAAACGCGTCTGTGCGCTTTATGAAAAAGAGGGATGGACGCCGGTCGTCGCACCGGAGATGGAGTTCTTCCTCGTCGCGCGCAACATCAACCCGGCGGAAGCGATCGAGCCGATGATGGGCCGCTCCGGCAGGCCCGCCGCCGCGCGGCAGGCCTATTCGATGTCCGCCGTAGATGAATTTGGGCCGGTGATCGACGATATCTATGACTTCGCAGAAAGCCAGGGATTTGAGATCGACGGCATCACCCAGGAAGGCGGCGCGGGGCAGCTGGAAATCAACCTACGCCACGGCGATCCGGTTAAGCTGGCGGATGAAATCTTCTATTTTAAACGCCTGATCCGTGAAGCGGCTTTAAGGCATGACTGTTTCGCGACCTTCATGGCCAAGCCCATCGAGGGCGAGCCCGGCTCTGCCATGCATATCCACACTTCGGTGGTCGATATGGAAAGTGGTAAGAATGTTTTCGCAGGGCCTAGGGGGGCCGAGACGCCCGCCTTTTCGCATTTCATTGGCGGGCTGCAGCAGCATTTGCCTTCTGTGATCGCGTTGATGGCACCTTATGTGAACAGCTACCGCCGCTATGTGAAAGATCATGCCGCCCCGATCAACCTGGAATGGGGGCGCGACAACCGCACCACTGGCATTCGTGTGCCCGTCTCCGAACCGGCCGCACGGCGGGTGGAAAACCGGCTGGCAGGCATGGATTGCAACCCCTACCTCGCCATCGCGGCAACGCTGGCCTGCGGCTATCTGGGGCTTAAGAACGAGATCAAGCCGCGCAAGATGTTCAAGGGTGACGCCTATGACGGGGATGAGGCCATCCCGCGCGGGTTGTTCTCCGCACTCGCTTTGTTCGAAGACAACAAAGAGCTGGCAAAGCTCCTGCACCCCGAATTTGTACGGGTCTATTCCATCGTAAAAGCGGCCGAGTATGACGAGTTCTTGCAAGTCATTTCACCCTGGGAACGCGAGCACCTGCTGCTCAACGTATGAACCTGCTCGACGCCAATGACCGGCGCGGGGAATACCCGGCGAGCTACTACGCGGCGAGTGCCAAGCCGCTCGCTCCGTTTCCCGTCCTGCGCGGTCAAATCAAGTGCGACCTGTGTATTGTAGGCGGCGGTTATACCGGACTATCCGCTGCGCTACATGCCGCGCAGGCCGGTCTGGACGTGGTCCTTTTGGAAGCACAGCGCATTGGCTTTGGCGCGTCAGGGCGCAATGGCGGACAGGTTGGATCGACGTTCAATCTGGACGGGCAAGAGCTGATAGAAACGGTCGGGCAAGATGATGCGTCAAAACTCTATGCGCTTGGCCATGAGGCGGCCGATCTGACGCGTGAACTGGCGGCGGCTCATGCGCCCGATGCGGGATACCAGCCCGGCGTGATCCATGCGGATCGTTTCGAAGGAGAGGCGAAGCGCACGCGCGACAGCATCGTTCATACTGCGGATACCTTTGGCGAAAACGCGGTTCGCGCGCTCGACGCCGAGGAAATCTCCCGGCTGCTTGGGACAGAAGTCTATGCCGGCGGCGCGCTCAATATGGCAGGCGGACATTTGCATCCGCTCCGCTACGCCTTTGGACTTGCGCGGGCCTGCATCGCCGCGGGCGTGCGGGTGTTTGAGCTATCGCGCGTTCATGAAGTGGCGTCCGGCAGACCCGCAGTGGTAAGGACCGATCAAGGTCAGGTTCAGGCAGATCACGTCACTATCGGAACCAATGGCTACAGCACCGGTCTCAATCGCGGCACGCGGGCGCGGGTCATGCCGATCAACAACTTCATCGTAGCCACGGAGCCGCTCGGGGATGCCCAGGCTGTGATCCTGAGCGAAAACCACTGCGCCTATGACGACCGGTTTGTCGTGAACTACTTCCGAAAGTCAGAGGATGGGCGGCTGCTGTTTGGCGGCGGGGAGAGCTATGGCTATCGCTTCCCTAAAGATATCGTAGCCAAAGTGCGCAAGCCACTGGAGCAGGTCTACCCACAGCTAAAAGGCGTGAAGATCGACTACGCTTGGGGCGGCACGCTGGCGATCACCATGTCCCGCCTGCCCTACCTCGCGCGCCCCGATCCCAATGTACTGGTCGCAAGCGGCTATTCGGGGAGCGGCGTCGCCTTGGCGACATTCGCCGGCAAGCTGATGGCGGAGGCAGTACAATCACAGTCTGCCGGGTTCGATCTTTTGGCGAAGCTGCCGACGCCAGCCTTCCCAGGCGGCGGAGCGTTGCGCACGCCGCTGCTGGCTTTGGCAATGACATGGTTTGCAATGCGCGACCGGCTTGGAGTGTAGCAAAACCTTTACCAAACCGTGCAATAGTGTTACCGAAATTCCGAAACTAGATTTTCGAAAACAGGAACAAATCATGCGCGACTTCCCGACTGAGGCCCCCGACCTTCACGAAGCCGAGCCGATCCCAGCGGCTGCAAAAGCCGCGATCGAAGAGCTGCTGCAAAGTGGTGATCTGTTCCGTTACACCGCGCCCGCGGACGCGCCAGTTGCCCTGTTGGAACGTGAATTCGCGGAGATGATGGGCAGCCGCTATGCGCTCGCCGTGTCATCCTGTTCGGCGGCATTGTTCCTGTCGCTCAAAGCGCTTGATCTTCCAAAAGGCGCAAAGGTGTTGATCCCGGCTTTCACATTCGCCGCCGTGCCCTCCGCCGTTGTGCATGCAGAAATGCAACCAGTTCTGGTTGAAGTGAGCATGGATTACCGCATCGACCTTGCAGATTTCGAACAAAAGCTGGCCGACGCCGATGCGGTGCTGATCAGCCATATGCGAGGCCATACATCCGACATGGACGCGATATTGAAGCTGGCAACAGCGCATGATCTGCCGGTAATCGAAGATGCGGCGCATTCACTTGGCACAGTTTGGGGTGGGCAGAAGATCGGGACACTGGGGCATGTCGGCTGCTTCTCTTTCCAATCCTACAAGATGATCAATGCGGGCGAAGGCGGCATTCTGATCACCGATGATGCGGAGCTTGTTGCACGCGCTGTGATCATGTCCGGCGCTTACGAGCATAATTGGAAAAAGCATGGCGATATCGCGGAGGCCGCCGCGAAGTGGCAAAACAAACTACCGCTCTACAATCTGCGCATGCAAAACCTCAGCGCTACCGTGATCCGCCCGCAACTGGCAGAACTGCCGCGCCGGGTGCGCGATGGATTACGTAATCACGATTATGTCGCGGCGAAATTGCAAGCCAGCGGGTATTTCGAGGTGCCGCCGTCATTGAAGCCCGAAACGCGTGCCCCGGACTCCATCCAGTTCAACCTTGCTGGTTTTTCCGAAGATCAATCGCGCGCGTTCCTAGCGGAAGCGAAGAAAAGAGGTGTCGGCGCGCAAATATTCGGGCTCAGCCAAGACAATGCGCGCGCATTCTGGAACTGGCAGTTTATCGAGGGGCCTGTGCCGGACCTTCCGAAAACCCGCGCGATGCTTGCGCAGGCCTGCGATGTCCGCTTGCCAGTGCGTTTGACCCTGCCTGAACTGGACTTTGTCGCCGATGCGTTGATCAGTGCGGCCAAAGCGGTGAAGGCCTAATCGATCACCATCATCTGATCTTTGAGCCAAGGCATGCGGCCGTGGCAAAACTCCAAAGTCTCCTCAGCGATGAGCGGGCGCAGATGACCCGCGAGCGTTTCAGCCATTCCATGCGCATCATCGCGCCGCGCGATGAGAGAAATTTGGCGGCCTAAAGGCGCAAAGGGTAGCGGGAAGGCATCGACCCGGTCCATAAAGCGCTTGGCCCGCATCACGCCGAGCGGCGTCAGGATCGTCCACCCTTCCCCGCGCGACACCATCGCCATGATCGAATGGTAACTGTCGAGTTCAAAGCGATGCGACAGGACCAGATTGTGACGTGCCAAATGCGCCGCAATCTGCCGCCCCATAACATGGCGGGAGGTGTATTGAATGAGCGGATGCGTGCGCAGCACTTGGATCATCTTGGCCTCGTCGCGGATGAGCCTTTTGGGGGCCACGACAACGTAAGGATCGTGCAAAAGCGGATGCGTCTCGAGGTTTGTGGGCAGGTCAGCCGTCTCAGCAGCAACGGCCACATCGAGGCCTCGCGTTTCGAGCTTTTCGATCATGCGGTGGCTGGCACCGGTCTCCAACAGGAACTGCGCTTTTGGCATGTCCTCAGACAGGCGCATCAACAAACCCGGCGTCACGTCAGCGTCGAAATCCTCGATCATGCCAAGGCGCAGGCGCACCCGGCTCGACATATCCGCGACCGTCAGCTCTGCAGCCGCCTGCGCGGCTTCGTTCAAAATGGTTTGCGCGCGTTTTAGGAACATCTCCCCCGCAGGCGTCAAAGGCATAGGCCGCTCGGAACGTTCCAGCAAACGCGTTCCCAAGGCGCTTTCCAGATTTGAAAGCTGCTGAGAGACCGCAGAATTGGACGCGTTGAGGCGGCGCGCAGCGGCTGAGATCGACGCTTCTTCCGCGGCGGCGACGAAAATCTCAACCTGCCAGAGCGTGATTTTGCCCGGTGTATCAACCAATTGCTGCCCCCATTCACTTCACGGATTGCCCCGCTGCATAGCTCCCTTTAGCTTACTTTTTGATCTTCAGGGAGACCCCAAATGCGTGACGATTCCCCCAACTCCTGGGAAGCCCGGGCGGATGCCCATTCCTTCTACGGCTTCACCGACCTGCCCTCAGTACGCGATCGGGGCGCGGTGGTGCTTACCCACGGTCAGGGGCCTTACGTGTTTGACGTGCATGGGCGGCAATATCTCGACGCGAATTCCGGGCTTTGGAATATGGTGGCGGGGTTCGATCACCCTGGTCTGGCCGAGGCCGCAAAGGCGCAATATGATCGTTTCCCCGGCTACCACGCCTTTTTTGGGCGCATGTCTGACCAGACGGTGATGCTGTCTGAAAAGCTGATCGAGGTCTCCCCCTTTGAGCGCGGCAAGGTGTTTTACACCAATTCCGGGTCCGAGGCGAACGACACGATGGTTAAGATGCTGTGGTTCCTCTCAGGCTCAGAAGGCAAGCCGGAGCGGCGCAAAATCCTGACCCGCAAGAACGGCTATCATGGTGTGACAGCAGTTGCGGCGTCGATGACGGGCAAACCCTATAACTCTGTCTTCGGTCTGCCCTTGGACGGCTTCATTCACCTCACCTGCCCGCATTACTGGCGCGAAGGCCACGAGGGTGAGAGCGAGGCGGAGTTCACAGCGAGCATGGCACGCGAATTGGAAGAGGTCATCGCCCGCGAAGGCGCGGACACGATTGCGGGCTTTTTCGCAGAGCCTGTTATGGGCGCAGGCGGTGTGATCCCACCCTCAGAAGGGTATTTCCAGGCAATCCAGCCGATCTTAAAAAAACACGGCATCCCCTTGATTGCCGATGAAGTGATTTGCGGCTTTGGCCGCTGCGGGGAGGTTTGGGGCAGCACGGCATACGACTTTGTGCCGGACGCGATCATTTCATCGAAAAACCTGACCGCAGGGTATTTCCCGATGGGGGCCGTGATTCTCGGGCCCGAACTAACCGACAAATTGCAAGACGCCTCAGACGCTATCGAGGAATTCCCGCACGGGTTCACCGCTTCGGGTCACCCGGTTGGCTGCGCGGTCGCATTGAAAGCGATCGACATAATCTTGAATGAAGGGTTGATGGAAAATGTGCGTACCCTGACCCCAAAATTCGAGGCCGGATTGCAGCGCTTGCTGGACCACCCCAATATCGGGGAAGCACGCGGCAAAGGGTTGATGGGCGCGGTGGAAGCGGTGCGCGACAAGGCGACGAAAACACCCTTCGAGGGCCATCTCAGTGTCTCGGAACGGATCGCAAATACCTGCACCGATCACGGGTTGATTTGCCGCCCACTTGGACAGGCCGTTGTGCTCTGTCCCGCCTTTGTAATGACAGAGCCGCAGATGGACGAGATGTTCGAAAAGCTGGAGCTTGCCCTACGTCAGGTTTTTGCAGAGGTGGCTTAGGCGAGGCTGCAGAGCCAGACTGAAGCGAAGAAAAAGCCTGACGCTATGACCACGAAACCATGCCAGATCGCATTGGCATATTTCAGGCTGTCCCAGCAGAAAAATACCGTGCCAAACGTGTAAAGCGCACCGCCCGCGATAGCGCACCATCCGGCGGCGGCTGACAGTTGGAAGATGGCCCAAATCAAGGCAACGCTGATCCATCCGAGGCCTAGGTAAAGGTAAAGCGCCATCCGGCCCGGGCTGCGCCAGGCAAAGAGCCTGCGCCCTGCCCCGTAAGCTGCAAGGAGCCAGACCGTGGCCAAGACGATGTAGCTAAACGTCGTGCCGATCATCACGACAAATGGCGTGTAGGTCGCCGCAATTTTTAGGTAGATCGCCGCGTAATCAAGGCGACGCAACGTGGCGCGGGCACCTTCCCACGGGGTCATGTGATAGCAAAAGCTTGCCACGAGCATGATCAAGAGCCCCGACCAGTAAAGCCAGAGGCTGGCGCGCAGTGCGCCCTCTAAATGTGCAAAATGGATAGAAACGAAAACAAAAACCGCTACAAGCGTAGCGACGATACCCGCTAGGTGTACAAGGGTATCCGCGACTTTTTCCGATGTCGCGTAAACAGGGTACTCGCGAACAGAAACATGTGACATGAGCAAAGCATGTCGCAAATTCCTTTATTAATCGACAAGTTCGACGGAAACAGAGCGTTTACGCTCTGCTAACCAAGCCTATTTACCCATTTTTGAAAGTGCGTCCTGCATCTCAGCGAGTTGTTTTTTGATCTGGTCCAGCTCGCTTTCGCTGTCTGTGCCTTCGTCGTGGTCGGCCTCTTGCTGCGGCACGGAACCCGCAGCCCAGCCACCCATCATCGTCTTCATGAACGCTTCTTGCTGTTGCTTGATTTGCTCGAACCCCGGCATGGTGCCCATGGGGGCGGACATGCGCTCCATCATCTTGGTCTGCCCGTCACGTAACATATCGAACGAGGCCGCAAGAAAGTCTGGCACCATGGTTTGCGCGCCTTCGGTGTAGCTGCGCACCAGATCTGTCAGGACATTCGTGGGCAGCACGCTGTCACCACGGCTTTCATGCTCGGCTATAATCTGGAGCAGATACTGACGTGTCAGGTCATCGCCGCTTTTCAGATCAACGATCTGCACATCCCGGCCTTCTCGAATGAAGCCGGAAATATCATCGAGTGTAACGTAGTCGCTGGTTTCAGTGTTGTAGAGCCGTCGGCTTGCATACCGTTTGATGAGCAAAGTGTCGCCGTCAGATTTGGGCATGCAAGGTCTCCCGGTGTTGCAGTGCAGCAAACGCTAGCGCAGCTGCGTAAGAAAAGAAAGAGCTGCTTAGCTTTTGCGCAATTTAAAAAGGCGCGCCAGAAGCTAACGCGCCTTTTAGGTAATCATGGTCCTTAGGGAGGAGTAGAACCATGAAACTCGTTACTGCACCTTAAGCGGCTTTTGCAGCTTTCTTGGCTTGTGCAGTCAGATCGTCAGTTGCTTTCTTGACAGCAGCAGTTGCCTCTTCGGAGACGTCTTTGCCAGCAGCCATCAGCAGCTCGACAGTTTCCATTTGCGCTTTTTTTGCAACTTCAGCGAAAGCAGCCATGTGCTCAGCGGCGGACTCAGCTTGTGCAGAAGCGAAATCGGTCATCGCTTTGGAGTAATCTGCAGGCTCTTTTTGCGCTTTGGTCACGGTGGACATTTTCGCAAGTGTTTCTTTTGTGAATTTGGAGGACAGCTCAGCAGAGGTCGAAGCTGCGTCCAGAGCAACTTTCGACATTTTCTCGTTGAAAACTGCAGTGTTTTTGAATGCGTCGTTGAAGATTGCCATGTCGACAGGGAAGGCAGCCGCCATGTCAGAGAATGCTTTAGTGAAATCAGTTTGCTTGGCCATTTTTGGTCTCCTGGGTGGGACCTTCATGCGGCCCCGCTGTTTGCTACTGCGGCATAGATATCCGCTGCACCGCAGCATTGCAAGTACTTTTTCTGCGCTGCAGCAAAAAATTTTTGATTCAGAAAAGCGTTTTTAAATCAGGGCTTTGACGCAGGTAGAACATATGTCCCCGGCGCTTTTTCAAGCACAGGATGCGTTTTTGTGCCTGGCTTTCGTGCTTTTACGTCTTTACCAGACCGGTCGTTTAACCAAGATTCCCATCTTGGCCACCAAGAGCCTTCGTGAAACGCGGCACCGCTCATCCAATCCTCTGTCGAGCCGCTCATATCCGGGTTGGTGTAGTGGCCATATTTCTTCTTCGAAGGCGGATTGATGATGCCAGCGATATGACCTGACTCAGACACGATAAAGGTTTTGTCGGCCGACCCGAATTGCTTGACCCCATTATAGCTGCCTTTCCAGGCGGCAATATGATCCGTTTCGCATGCGATTGCGCAGACCGGGTGCTGCACGGTCTTGAGGCTGACCGTCTCACCCAGGATTTCCATTTCGCCCGTCGCAAACTTGTTCTTCTGGCAAAGCCCACGCAAATACTCGACTACAAACCGTCCCGCGAGGTTGGTGCTGTCACTGTTCCAAAACAAAAGATCGAAGGCGGGCGGTGCCTCGCCGAGCATATAGTTTCGAATTGCCGGCTGATAGATCAGATCATTTGAGCGCAAATAAGAGAACGTCCGCGACATGAAATAGGAGCGCAGATATCCGGACTCCTCGACCTGACGTTCAATCCCGTCGACGAAATCATCGTCTAGAAAGACCGCCATCTCCCCCGCGTCTTCAAAATCGGTCAGCGTGGTGAAAAGCGTTGCGGACTTAATCGAGTCGTCACCGCGCTTTTCCATCAAAGACAGCACCATAGAAAGCGTCGTCCCAGCGATGCAATAGCCAACGGCATTGACCTGTTTTTGCTTGGTGATGGCTTTGACTTCTTCGACGGCGCGCAGAAATCCATCCGCCACATAATCGTCAATGCCAATATCGGCGTAGCTTTCATCCGGGTTTACCCAAGAGACGATGAAAAGCGTGTAGCCCTGATCCACGATCCATTTGATAAGAGAGTTTTTCTCCTTCAAATCCATGATATAGAATTTGTTGATCCAGGGCGGGAAGATGATCAACGGGATCGCCTTCACCTGCTCAGTGGTCGGCGTGTATTGGATCAGCTCGAACATGTGGTTGCGGTAAACGACGGCACCATCGGTCGTTGCAATGTTCTTACCGACCTCGAACGCATCCGAATCCGCAAGGCTGACAAGCAGGTCACCGTCGTTGCGCTCAATATCTGCGACAAGGTTTTGGAGCCCCTTCACCAGCGACTCCCCGTCGGTTTCGATGGCTTTCTCAAGAGCATCCGGGTTTGTCGCAAGAAAATTGGTAGGCGCCAGCATGTCTGTTATCTGCTGGGCAAAAAAGGACACGCGCGCTTTATCACTGCCTTCGAGCCCGTCGAGATCGCTCAACGCTTTCGTGATTGCGTCGCTGGAATAGAGATATTGCTGCTTTATGAAGTTGAAATACGGATGCGTGTCCCAGAGCGGATTGGAAAACCGACGATCCGTAGGCCCCGTGTCTTCAGGCGGGGTCAGCTTGCCATGCGCCAGCTGTTGTTGGGCGTCGACGTAGTGCTTGAGCGATTTGCCCCAATATCCCACCTGCTGCTCGATAATCTTTGCAGGGTTTGACATCATCTCGGCCATATAGGCAGCCGCAGCTTTAACGTAGAGCTCCTGTCCTGGGCCTTGGAGCCCGTGATCGGCATTCTGACGGCGCCCCATGGCCGCGGTTAGGCGCTTGCTCAGATCGTCCATCAAAGCCATGTTCTCTTTGAGGCGCTCCAACCGTTCGGGTGAAAGTAACTCGTCTGTTTCCGTAGTTTCAGTTGTCATCGAATTTCTTCCACTCTACAGTAAATGCTGCACCTGCATAATGCATGCGTCGGCGTCGTATCGGTTTCGCCCATCATTTTGAAGATGCAGATTAGGCATTGCTGCTATGATAGCGGCGAAAGGAGGCCGTTGTGAAGTATATGGTAACTTACGACCTGATGGAGTCGATGCGGCTTACAAATCAATGGCTTGGCGCAACAGCGCAGGCCTTTGGCGCCCATCCCGCCGTCGCTATGGCACCGAACCCGATGTTCCGGATGCTTGATGCATGGGGTCAAGTGACCGAGCGGACCTTCTCACGCATGGTGGCCAAACCGGACTGGAATATTCCAAGCGTCGTCGGCGAAGACGGACGCGACCATCTGATTGAAATTGAGACGGTTCAGGCCCGCGCTTTTGGGGATTTGATTCGCTTCAAGGTTACTGACCGCCCCGAAAAGCCGCGCAAAATTCTGCTCGTTGCCCCGATGTCGGGCCATTATGCAACACTTTTACGCTCCACCGTGGCGTCCCTGCTGCCCGACGCGGAAGTCTATATCACCGATTGGCACAACGCGCGCGACATCCCGGTCTCGGAGGGTAAGTTCGACGTCGAGGATTATACGCTATATCTCGCCGATTTCATCAAAGAGCTTGGGCCTGAAACGCATGTCATCGCCGTGTGTCAGCCCGCCCCGCTTGCCCTTGCGGCGACCGCCTATCTGGCCGAAGTCGAGCCGAAATCTCAACCTGCCACGCTGACCTTGATCGGCGGCCCGATTGACCCGGATGCCGCGGCGACGGATGTGACGGATTTTGGCCGCCGCGTGACCATGGGGCAGCTCGAACAATTTGCACTGCAACGCGTCGGCTTCAAATATGCCGGTGTGGGCCGGATGGTCTATCCAGGGCTGTTGCAGCTTCAATCCTTCATGTCGATGAACTCGGAGACGCATAGCAAGGCGTTTTTCGAGCAAATCCTGCGCACCGCCAAAGGCGAGGCCAGCGACCATGACAGACACAACAAGTTTTATGACGAATACTTGGCGGTGATGGACATGACCGCGGAGTTCTATCTGTCCACCGTCGAGCGCGTGTTCAAAAAGCGTGAAATCGCCCGCAATTGCTTCGTCGTGGACGGCAAAAAGATTGATGTCGGCAAGATCACTGATGTGGCTGTTAAAACTGTCGAAGGGTCGAAAGACGACATCTCCGCGCCCGGTCAATGCATCGCCGCATTGGACATGTTGACAGGCTTACCTGAAGAGAAAAAGGCGAGCCACCTTGAGGACGGCGCCGGGCATTACGGCATTTTCGCAGGCAAGAGCTGGCGTAAGAATATCCGCCCGCTTGTGCTCGACTTTATCGATGCGAACAGCCGGTCGGCGGAAGCGCCGGCAAAACCCACGCGCGCGACAAAAAACGTAACACCGATCAAGAAGGCATCGTCCAAGAAAGCATAAGGCGCGGCCTAACTTAAAGGCGGTCTAACCACGTGCTCATGGCCTCGGTCACATGATCGGGGTTTTCGAGCGTCGGAAGGTGCCCTGCCTCTTGTACGATCACCAACTCGGCCGGCTCAATCAGCTCCGCCATAAACTCATGCCGGCGCACGGGGCAAAGCGCATCATCAATCCCGCACAGGATCAGGGTCGGAACGTGCAGCTTGCGCAGCGTCGTTTGCTGATCTGGCCGGCGTTGCAAGGCGCGGGACTGGCGTAGAAAAACCCCCTCCCCCTGATCAAGCGCCATTTCAAGAACCAGGTCCAGGATCGCGTCGCGCTTCGGGGTGTCAGCCAGATAGTTGGGCTTCATCTCCTCCCGCATCACCTCCGGAAGCAATCCCGCCATAACGCGCGCGATCTGCGGGTCTCTGTTGGCGGCAACTTGTGGTGTCTCAGCCAGCGGGTTTGTATCCATGAGCGCCAAGCGGCTGACCCGTTCAGGTGCTTGGCGAACGACTTCCATGGCGACTATGCCGCCGAGTGACAGGCCCGCCAGGGCGAAGCGTTCCGGCGCGTCACGCAGCACATCCTGCGCGATGGCTTCGATTGTGTCATGCTGGCCAACAGGTGGCAGGTGAATTGCTCGGTCGCGCCCAAGCGCTTTGATCTGCGGCCCAAAAAGTCGTGCGTCGCACATCATGCCGGGCAAAAGGACCAATGGCTCCTTCACCGCTGGCCTTAAAACAAGCGGCTCCGTCACAGGCGTGCGCCCGCGATGTCCGCCCCCTCGACCAGCGAGCCGAGCTTGGCATAGGCGATGTCAGGGTCAACGGCTCCAAACCCCGCGAATGTTCCAAAACCACAATCAGAGGAGGCGATGACCCGTTCAGCGCCCATAAAAGGTAGAAATCTTTCAAGTCGTTGCGCCACAACTTCCGGGTGCTCGACGAAATTCGTCGTTGAGTCCACGACACCTGGTACCAGAACCTTGTCGTCCGGTATCTCAGAGGCGCGGTCGCGGAACACAGTCCATTCATGCGCATGGCGCGGGTTTGATGTTTCGAAGAGAAGCTGTGACGCGTTCACGCTCATCAGGGTTGGGAAAACCTTCGCCATGTCGATATCGCAGACATGCGGCGCCTCATAATTGCCCCAGCAAATATGAACACGCACGCGGGACGGGTCGATGCCTGCGAGCGCGTGGTTCAGGGCCTCCACATGCGTCGCGGCGATCTTGAGGAACTCCTCATCGCTTAAATCGACAAACAGCATATGACGTGACAAGGCCAGATCAGGACAGTCGAGCTGAAGGTAAAGCCCGCTGTCGACGATCGTGCGATATTCCTCCGCCATCGCATCGGCAAGCGCCGCCAGATACTCATCTCGTGTCGGGTAAAAGTCGTTTTGTAGAAAGAGGGATATCACGCCCGGCGAGGCTGCGTTCATGAACCCTTCCTCAACTCCATGGGCGGCCATACCCGCTTTGAGGTTATTGATATCTGCCAGTAGCTCATCCTGGCCCTTGGATTTCACCTCTCCGGTGCACATCGGTCGCGCGTATTGAGGTGTGCCGCCCGCTTCTGCCAGACGCTTAAGGAAGGACGGGAACAGCTTCAGGTCACCAGGCGCGTTGCGCGGGCTATCGCCAGAAAAACCGGTATAGCGGTCCTTCACGTAGGTGGCGTAGCTGATCTTTGAGGTCTCGCCGTCACTTACAACTTGAATACCCTTGTCAGCCTGCCGTTTCACGGTCGCGTCACACGCCGCGGTCATAACCGTGTCAAACTCGGCCTGATCATAGGCCTCGCCGTTTTCGCGGGCGAAGATCATGTCCACGACCTCTTGCGTGCGGGGCAAGCTGCCGACATGTGTGGTTTTGATGCTCATGAAACGCTCCCTCGTTTTTCTTTTAGTATCATCACGAAAACGAGAGTGCGAAGCCCTAACCGGCCGTCCAACCACCATCGACAAGGATTGATGTGCCAGTGACCAGGCTTGATGCGTCAGACGCGAGGTACACCACGGCCCCCATAATATCGGGGACCTCGCCAACGCGGGGCAATTTGATCTTTTCATCGATCCAGGCGCGTTTTGCCGGGTCGGCGAAAGTGGCTTCCGTCAAAGGGGTCAGAATGAAAGTCGGGCAGATTGAATTGACGCGGATATTGTCAGGACCGAACTCGATCGCCATGGCTTTGTTGATCCCCTCGATGGCATGTTTCGTGCCGCAATATACCGCACGTTCTTGCCCGCCGACATGGCCCATCTGGCTGGAAATCTGAATAATCGACCCGCCGCGGCCTTTCATGCCGATAGCTCCTTGCTGCGCAAGAAAGTAGGCAGCTTTCACGTTGATCCCCATCACCGCGTCAAAATCTTCTGGATCCGTGTCCACGGTCTTGGAATGGCGCGCGAGACCTGCGGAATTGCACAAAATGTCGAATGGCCCGTGTTCTGCATAGACTGCTCTTACGGCGTCCAAGTCAGTCACATCCAGCGCGACACCTTCCGCCGAAAACCCTGCGTCTCGCATCTCTTGCGCGGAAGCCTCAACCGCCTCCGCCCCGCGCGCGGCAATCACCACATGCGCGCCCGCTTCAGCCAAGGCCACGGCACAACCCAGCCCGATCCCGCGCGAGCCACCGGGCACAAATGCGCGTTTGCCATCAAGGCGGAAGGATGGGGTTTTGGGCAGGCTCATCGCGGTTACTCCTTATGGGACGCTGCAGGGATAGCCGGTTGTGCGACGCCTCGAAAGGGCGGAAAATCGGCGTAGCGTTTTTGGCGCATCTCCAATGGCTCAGGCGGCTCCGCCCCAGACGCCACCAGCTTGCCGCGCGGCACGATATAGCTGGAGATGGTGCGGCGCGGCATCGGCTCCCACGTCAGGTTAAACGCGGCCAATTTCGGGAAATACCACTGTTCCGAGTAAGGCAGATGATCATGGATCCAATAGGCCAAGTCGCGCCAGTCGCGCCCGTTCGCGTATTGATCGGCAAACCACGGGATCACAATTGATGCCCCGCCGATACGCGCGTCGCCATGCCCGCGATCCCAGATATGGCATTCGCCGGGATAGTCGTTCCGCGCGCAGTTGAACTTGTTTTCATTGCCGAACTTGTTGAGGGAGGGGGAGCGATAGCCGGAACGCACGGTGACACAGCCAAACGTTTCATGCAGCGGGTCGAGCAGCTCGGTGCAAAAGGCGCTTCCCACCTCAATGGCGAGGTCAGGGTTTTCAGGGATGTTTTGCTTCTCGTAAAAACTGGAAATCTCAGAGTAGAGAAATTCCCGCATGAAGAAGTATTTTGACAGCCGCACCCGACCCAAAGTTTCCAGCGACCACATGGAGGCCGGTTTACGCATCAGCTATAGCCGTTCCAGCGAAAGGCCCCATCAGCGCGCAGTGGTGAGAACGGGTTGAAGGCCACTTCCCAGATATGACCATCGGGGTCCGCGAAATAGCCGTGATGGCCGCCCCAGAACACGTCTTGAGCCGGTTTCAAAACCGTACCGCCTGCCTGTTCAACTTGGCTCAAGGTGGAGGCCACTTGCGATTTGTCACGCACGTTGTAGCCAAGAGAGGTCGCAGCGCGCCCCTTTAAAGCGCCGGGCTCCAGGCCGAGCTCTTCCTCCAGCGAAGATCGAGGATAAAGACCCAGTGTTTGCCCGATCAGATCAAAAGCAATGACACCGTCCTGACTTTCGACCCGCGTCCAGCCCATAGCCTCGTAGAACGCCGCGGAGCGTTCCATGTCTTCGACGCCTAGCGTGATCAGGCTAACGCGCTGTTCCATGTTCATGGCAATCCCTCCACCCAGTTTACGATAAGCTCCGCCGTTTCTGCGGTTTGGTCAGGGCTCAAGATATCACCGGCGATCACGTGATTAAATGGATCATCCTCTGGGCCCATGACGCGTGGGGCCAAAGTGACGGAACCGCCCCATTTGGTGCTGACGGCGCGCGTCGTCTCTGCGTCGACCACAGCGTCATCATCGGAGAAGACAAACAGAGCGGGCGTTGGCACATCGGCATAATCGGCTTTGCGCGCATGACGCACAATAGCGGCCATCGGGATCAACGCAGTGGTCGGGTAGATCGTCGTCCAGTATTTCGCATGACCCTCATTTTGCGGATCAAAGCTGCGCTCCGCCCCCGCGAGCAAGGTGCTAATCGTGCGCGCCAAAGGCCATTCGAGGATCGTAGCCGTCGGGCTTTTGATCCGGAAATTGGGGGAGATGAAGACAATGCCTTTGACCGCCTTGCGCAGTTCCGGGTTTTTCGCGGCAACGGCAGCGATGGTCCCGCCCGTGGATGTAGACAGCACCACGACTTCTTTTCCTAAACGGCGTCCTACGGCGAGCGCTTCAGCCATATCTTCCACCCAGTCACCAGCAGAAGGCTCTGCCATGGCCAACCCGCTGCGGCCATGACCGCGGAGCCTTGAGTAGAAGAGGTTCGCCCCAAGCTCTTTTGCGATCAAATCCGGTACCGGCCGGATCTCCTCCGACGTGGCGGAAAAGCCATGCACATAGATTACCGACAGATCAGTCTGCTCTCCCGGCTCGCCGGCCCAAATGATCCGCTTTTGAACACCATTGGAGATATCGTCATAGCGCGCCTCGGTCTGCTCAAGATAAACGTCGAGGTTTTCGGGCAGCACGCGTGGGTCAAACGTGATCTCAGTATCGACGGGTTCGCGCGGCCAAAGGAACCAGACGGCCGCCAATGCGACTGCTAAGCCTAGCAAAACGCGACCGAGCCATTTGCCGAAGCGTCTCATCCGGTCACCTCGATCACGTTGCGGATGGCATCTTCGATCAACTTCAGAGCATCCGGGTCGGAGAAGCGGTGATCGCCACCTTTCAACACAACAAGCCGCATATCAGGCCCCGTCGCGTGGGCGATCAATCGCAGCGCCACTGACATATCGACATCAGCATCATCCGTCCCTTGCAGCATTCGGGTAGGGAATGGCAGCTCAAGCGGGGAGCGCAAAACGAGGTGATTGCGCCCGTCCTCAATCAGTTTCTTGGTGATGATATAGGGCTCGCCGTAATCAGATGGCAAAGCCACCTGCCCGGCCGCAAGCTCTGTCTTTTGCGCATCAGAAAACCCACCCCACATGCTGTCTTCGGTGAAATCCGGCGCAGCAGCGATGGTGACGAGGGCCGCGATTTTTTCAGGAATGCGCTTGGCCATCAAAAGTGAAATCCAGCCGCCCATGGAGGAGCCCACCAGAATTTGCGGCCCGTCGGTCAATTTTGTGATTGCAGCTTCGGCGTCCTCGGCCCAATCGCCAATGCACCCATCAGTGAATCTTTCGGACGACTCGCCGTGGCCAGAATAGTCGAATCGCAAGAAGGCGCGGCCCTGCGCGCGGGCCCATGCCTCAAGATGAATGGCTTTTGTGCCCTCCATATCGGACTTGAACCCACCTAGAAACACAAGACCCGGACCATGCCCTTCGTGACGATGGTAAGCGAGTTTGCGTCCTGATTTTGTCTGTAAAAACGATGGCATAGCCGCCCTCCCTGTCTTGAGAGTGACCCTACTCAAACACATCAATAAAGGGAACAGTTTCGTCGATGGCCCAAATTTAAACGTGACTACCTTGTCACGTGAGTATTTTGTCACCTATACGGGGTTTCATGGATGCGATCTTCAAAGCCCTCAATGACGCCGCCCGGCGCGACATCCTCGACAGCCTTCGCAAGAAGGACGGGCAGACGCTCAGTGAGCTGGAACCCCAGTTCGACATGACCCGGTTCGGGGTCATGAAGCATCTCGCGGTGTTGGAAGAGGCGAAACTGATCACGACCAAAAAAGTCGGGCGTTTCAAACATCACTATTTGAACGCCCTGCCGCTGCAGGAAGTCATAGACCGCTGGATTGAGCCGCTGCTGGCCAAACCCACGGCGCGTGGCGTCCTCGATTTGAAAGCAAAGCTAGAAGGAGCTGCCACTATGACCGACAAGTAGAGTCAGGGAGAGGCGCGCCCTGCTGTAGGTGCGGGGAGTTGCTGTTTTCCGGTGGCTTTCGCCCTTTACCGGTGCCTCAATCCTCACCTTGGCCAC
>JAPORH010000062.1 GCA_026710325.1 Litoreibacter sp.
GTGGCCAAGGTGAGGATTGAGGCACCGGTAAAGGGCGAAAGCCACCGGAAAACAGAAACTCCCCGCACCTACAGCAGGGCGCGCCTCTCCCTGACTCTACTGAGTGCCGCGCGCCCGACTTTGTAAAACCCTTCGGGTGATTGTCGGTCGCCCTCCCGCAGTTTCGGCCCGAGATCGCCGGAAAAACTGCAGATCGGATAGGTCTTCCAAAGCGCATATGTCTCACCGCGCTTGAGCCAAAATTCCAGCTCCGCCTCTTCCTTGAAAATGCGGATATAAGCGGGTGCGCCAAATGCGAAACCAGCTTCAGAAAGCTGAGGCGACAAAAACTTGCGCTGCGCGACGCGGATGTCCGAGATAGATGCGCCCCGACCAAGATAGTCTATCGGCTCATCGACCAATTTGTTTCGGTTCAGGTAAACCAGCGCCCCGATTGCGCAAATACAAAGCAAGCTCAGCGCGTTAGAGAGAAGGTTGCGCATCAGCGCTTAACCTTTCTCGATATCCGGGGCATCTACCGCTTTCATGCCAACCACGTGATAGCCGGAATCAACATGGAGCACCTCACCGGTAACCGCAGTGCTCAGGTCAGAGAGAAGATACAGGGCGGATTTGCCAACTTCCTCTTGCGTGACCGTGCGGCGGAGAGGCGAGTTGTATTCATTCCATTTCATGATGTAGCGGAAATCTCCGATGCCTGAGGCAGCGAGCGTCTTGATTGTACCGGCAGAGATCGCATTTACACGGATTTTGTCTTTCCCGAGATCCTCTGCCAGGTATTTGACGGACGCCTCAAGCGCGGCCTTTGCAACACCCATGACATTGTAATGCGGCATGACCTTCTCGGCGCCGTAATAGGTAAGCGTCAAAAGTGAGCCGCCATCCGGCATCATTTTTTCAGCGCGTTGCGCGACGGCTGTGAAAGAGTAGACGGAGATATCCATCGACATACGGAAATTGTCGGGGCTCGTATCGACATAGCGCCCACGCAATTCGTTTTTGTCAGAAAAACCAATGGCATGCACGACGAAGTCAAGGCTGCCCCAGTCTTCCTTCAGTGCATCAAACAGCGCGTCAATCGATGTCGCGTCGCCCACATCACATGGCAAGACATGTTTAGCGCCGATACTGTCTGCGAGAGGCCGGACCCGCTTGAGCAACGCGTCGCCCTGATAGGAAAAAGCAAGTTCTGCGCCTTCATCCGCGCAGGCCTTCGCGATGCCCCATGCAATGGATTTGTCGTTGGCAACGCCCATGATCAGGCCGCGTTTCCCGGCCATCAATCCGTTAGACATGTCTGCTCCCTCGCGTGTCTGTCTTGTTAGAATTGGATTTATGCCAAAGCGATATGCTCTTCAAGCACGTGCATTTGGGGCAGTGCACGCTAGGTCAGGCTTGCGTTTAGGGATAGAAGTGTACTACTGGGGCAATCTGCGTCGGGGGACGCACAACAAATGAGGCAATTTGGTCATGTCTGACAGAACAGGCATATTCGCGGGCGAAGACCCGTTCGAAATCGCGCGTCGGTGGATGGCCGAGGCAGAACAAACTGAGCCCAATGACCCCAATGCCATTGCTTTGGCGACCGCGGATGCGGATGGGTTGCCAAATGTTCGAATGGTCTTGCTCAAAGAGATCGAAGATGACGCCTTCGTCTTTTACACCAATTACGACAGCGTTAAAGGGCAAGAGCTTGCAGGCAGCGGCAAAGCCGCTTTCGTACTGCACTGGAAAAGCCTTGGACGGCAAATTCGCGTGCGCGGCGATGTGAGCCGCGAAGAGGGGGCTAAGGCCGACGCCTACTACGCCTCCAGGTCCCTGAAGAGCCGAATTGGTGCATGGGCGTCCGAGCAATCACGCCCGCTTGACACGCGCGGAGCCTTAATGGCGAAAGTTGCTAAAATCACGGCTTCCAAGGGCCCAAACCCGGACAGGCCGCCTTTCTGGGGTGGCTTCAGGATTTCGCCGAGCGAGATCGAGTTCTGGTCAGATGGAGCCTTCAGATTACATGATCGGTTCAAGTGGAAGCGTGACAAATACGCCGAATCTTGGACAATTGTGCGGCTCAACCCGTAATGATGTGTAAAAATTTCACTCTTATTGTGCTTTAACGCACGAATGTATTCGCAGGACAGGAAATACGTACCTATCTTAAAAATCAAAACCGTGGGACAATATCACGATAAAATAGGTGAGGGTGCTCATGGGCAGGCTTGGGGGTGTCGATAGTTTCGACACATCTTGGATGACAGAAACACTGGAAGTAGCGGGTGCAACAACCCGTGTGACAGGGCAAGTAAAGTGGTTTGACGCCGCAAAAGGGTTTGGCTTCGTTGTAGCAGATGCTGGCGGGCCTGACATTTTGCTGCACGCAAATGTGCTTCGCAACTTCGGACAGGGATCGGTTGCAGATGCTTCTGCGGTCGAGCTGGAGGTGCAGCGCACGGAGCGCGGTTTGCAAGCCGTTGAAGTAATATCGGTGACACCGCCGGTTACGGGCGAGGCTTCTAACTTTGATATTGCAGTCGACAACCTCGATGACGTTGCGCTTACACCGGCGCGGGTTAAGTGGTTCGACAAAGCAAAGGGCTTTGGCTTTGCCAACGCCTTCGGGGAAAAGAACGATATCTTCTTGCATATCGAAGTCTTACGCAGCTGCGGTTTGGCCGATCTGGATGCGGGCGAGGCAGTGAGCCTTCGCATCGTCGATGGCGAACGCGGCCAGATGGCGGCAGAAGTGCACGCCTGGGACTATGCCATCCACAACGATTAAACGGGTCAGCCTGGCTGGCATCGTATGGGCGTCGTCAGTTGTCGGCGCCCTTGCCGCTTGTTCTGCAACGCATGTTGATCTTCGTGGCGGCTGGGGCAAGGCCCGTTTCAAGGTTGAGATCGCCGATGATGCGGCCGAGCGTGCTCAAGGATTGATGCACCGAGAGTCCATGCCTCGCATGTCAGGCATGTTGTTTATCTACGAAGCGCCCCAACCTTTGGCATTCTGGATGCGCAATACGCTGATCCCTCTCGACATGATCTTTCTGGATGAGACTGGTACGGTCGCCCATATCCATGAAAATGCTGTGCCATTAGATGAAACACCAATATCAGGCGGGCCAGGTCCTTTACTATCGGTCCTAGAGATAAACGGCGGCATGGCATCCCGTCTCGGGATCAGTATCGGCTCTCAATTGCGCCATCCGGGACTGCCGCAGGACGGCGCTGCTTGGCCTTGTGACGACTAACGCATTTTCTATACCCGAAACCGTAAAATTGTCCTTTTCAAATGCCTGAATGCGGTTTAGGACACCCTTCACAGATGGACGGGGCGTGGCGCAGTCTGGTAGCGCACCTGTTTTGGGTACAGGGGGTCGTAGGTTCGAATCCTGCCGCCCCGACCATCTGAAAGCTTCCACTAAATAGCGTATCCCTTGTCTGTTGCTCGCATGGTGACGTGCTGGGATTCTGGTGTCGCGGGTCTCGTAATTGAGCAGATTCGAGGCCCGAGGCGAGAATTCGTAACAGTTTTGCGAACCCCCTATATGTAGTGGTGCATTTTTTTGAGCACACTACGCGTCGATGGGAACTGTGCACGAATCTGTGGATTGTTAAAACGCGTTGGAAGCTATGACTGGTAACTCTTCGAGTTTAGGCCATTTTTTGCCAGCGCGATTCCATTAACAGAAAGTTACCAGCTTGACCGCTCAGTCTTCGCACAATTGGTCAACCAAAATTAACCGGCTTTTAGGGTAAAAATTACGTTGACGATGACCCTAGGGATCCGACAGGTTGTGCGGGCTGATAAGGCGGCCACTAGATTTAGTTGTTTGTTCTAAAGTTGGGCGGTCATAGGGACGGGACACACATCCAACCAAGTGAGCATCGTGACAGGTGCCATGCTTCATCCAAATAAACTGGATGCGGCCGCGGAGACCTCTTCCCTAAGCATATCAACCGGCCAGCATGAGGCAGGCCAAAACGAAAAATAGGCGCGAGCCACGCAGGTTAGGGAAGACTGATGAAAATCGACCGTAAATTGACGGAAGCAGGCAAAGACGCATACGCAGCGTTGGAGTTCACCACCACCACGTCCGAGATCCGCAATCCTGACGGGACGATCGTTTTCAAGCTCGACGAAGTTGAAATTCCTGCAAGCTGGAGCCAGGTCGCCTCTGACGTGATCGCTCAGAAATATTTCCGTAAGGCAGGTGTTCCTGCGCGCCTCAAGAAGGTGAAGGAGAAGGGCGTACCGGCGTTCCTCCAGCGCAGCACCGCAGACGAGACCGCGCTGAAGAAGCTGCCCGAAGACCAACGTTACGGCGGTGAAACATCCGCCAAGCAAGTCTTCGACCGTTTGGCTGGCGCCTGGTGCTACTGGGGCTGGAAAGGTGGCTACTTCACGACCGAAGAAGACGCCAAAGCCTATTACGACGAAATGCGTGTTATGCTGGCCAAACAAATGGCGGCGCCGAACTCTCCACAATGGTTCAACACTGGCCTGCATTGGGCTTACGGGATCGACGGTCCCGCGCAAGGCCACCACTATGTCGATTTTGAAACCGGCAAGTTGACCAAATCCAAAAGCTCCTACGAGCACCCACAGCCACATGCCTGCTTCATCCAGTCCGTCTCTGACGATCTGGTAAATGATGGTGGCATCATGGACCTTTGGGTGCGTGAAGCGCGCTTGTTCAAATACGGCTCGGGCACAGGCACGAACTTCTCGTCCTTGCGTGCCGATGGCGAGCCGCTGTCCGGTGGTGGCAAGTCCTCCGGCCTCATGGGCTTCCTGAAGATCGGTGACCGCGCGGCTGGCGCGATCAAGTCCGGTGGTACAACGCGTCGCGCAGCCAAAATGGTGATTGTGGATGCAGACCACCCGGACATCGAGGAATTCATCGACTGGAAAGTGCTCGAAGAGCAAAAGGTGGCCTCCATCGTCGCCGGCTCGAAAATGCACGAGCAAAAGCTCAACACGATTTTCCAGGCCATCAAGGGCTGGGACGGCAAGATCGAGGACGCGGTTGACCCAAAAGCGAATGCGCAGCTGAAATCTGCGATCCGCGAAGCCAAAAAAGTCGCGATCCCAGAGACTTACGTCAAGCGTGTGCTGGATTACGCGAAGCAGGGCTACACCAGCATCGAGTTCCCAACCTATGACACAGACTGGGACAGCGAAGCCTATAATTCGGTCTCCGGCCAGAACTCCAACAACTCGATCCGCGTCACCGATGACTTCTTGAAGGCGGTCGAAGCGGATGGCGATTGGGAGCTGACCTCCCGCACTACGGGTGAGACTACAAAGACGATCAAAGCCCGCGATCTGTGGGAAAAAGTCGGCCACGCAGCATGGGCATGCGCTGATCCGGGCATTCAGTACCACGACACGGTCAATGACTGGCACACCTGCCCAGAGGACGGCGCGATCCGCGGCTCCAACCCGTGCTCTGAATACATGTTCCTGGACGACACCGCCTGTAACCTGGCCTCGATGAACCTTCTGACCTTCTACAAAGACAGCAAGTTCGACGCAGAGCTCTACGTGCACGCAACGCGGCTCTGGACCATCACGCTGGAAATTTCCGTCATGATGGCACAGTTCCCGAGCCCCGCAATTGCGCAACGTTCTTACGACTTCCGCACGCTCGGCCTCGGCTACGCCAATATCGGCGGTCTGCTGATGAACATGGGCTACGGCTATGACAGCGCCGAGGGGCGCGCCATGTGCGGCGCCTTGACGGCTGTACTTACGGGCATCTCCTACGCGACCTCCGCCGAGATGGCGAAAGAGCTGGGTCCATTCCCAGGTTACGCCAAGAACGCCGACCACATGCTGCGGGTTATCCGCAACCACCGTCACGCGGCGCATGGCAATGATGATGGCTATGAGAAGCTGGCAACGAACCCGCTCGCGCTCGACCACGCGTCTTGCCCCGATCAATCCCTTGTGGCCTTGGCGACAGCGGCTTGGGACGAGGCTTTGGCCCTGGGCGAGAAGCACGGCTACCGCAACGCACAAGTCTCCGTGATCGCGCCAACCGGCACCATCGGTCTGGTGATGGATTGTGACACCACGGGCATCGAGCCTGACTTTGCTCTGGTGAAGTTCAAGAAGCTGGCAGGGGGCGGTTACTTCAAGATCATCAACCGCTCCGTCCCGGCAGCGTTGGAGACGTTGGGCTACACATCCTCCCAGGTGGAAGAAATCGTCTCCTACGCTGTTGGCCACGCGACGCTCGGCAATGCGCCCGGCATCAACCACACCTCCTTGGTGGGCCACGGTTTTGGGGAAGCTGAGCTCGCCAAGATCGAAGCAGCGCTTCCAAGCGCTTTTGATATTCGCTTCGTCTTCAACCAATGGACCCTGGGGGAGGAGTTCTGCACGGGGACATTGGGTATCCCGGCCGAAAAGCTGAATGATCCAGGCTTCGACATGCTGACCCATCTGGGCTTCACGAAAGAGCAGATCACCCATGCCAATGACCATGTCTGCGGAACCATGACGCTGGAAGGCGCGCCGCATCTGGCTGAGAAACACTACAGCGTCTTCGATTGCGCCAACCCATGCGGCAAGATCGGCAAGCGCTACCTCAGCGTTGACAGCCACATCTACATGATGGCGGCGGCACAGTCCTTCATCTCCGGCGCGATCTCCAAGACGATCAACATGCCGAATGACGCGACCATCGAGGATTGCCAAAAAGCCTATGAGCTCAGCTGGTCCCTCGCGATCAAGGCCAACGCGCTCTACCGCGACGGCTCCAAGCTCAGCCAGCCTTTGGCGGCAGCACTGGTCGAAGATGACGACGACGCAGCCGAGGTGCTGGAAAGCGGGTCACCGCAACAGAAGGCAGAAGTGCTGGCCGAAAAGATCATCGAGAAAGTCGTGATCAAAGAGGTCGAAAAGGCGCAAGCCCGCACCCGCATGCCGCATCGTCGGAAGGGCTACACCCAGAAGGCCAATGTCGGCGGGCACAAGGTCTACCTGCGCACCGGCGAATATGAGGACGGCCAGTTGGGCGAGATCTTCATCGACATGCACAAGGAAGGCGCAGGCTTCCGGGCAATGATGAACAACTTCGCCATCGCGGTCTCCGTCGGTCTGCAATATGGCGTGCCGTTGGAGGAGTTCGTGGACGCCTTCACCTTCACCAAGTTCGAGCCTGCGGGCATGGTCCAGGGCAACGACTCGATCAAGAACGCAACCTCGGTGCTCGACTACATCTTCCGGGAACTGGCCGTGTCCTACCTGGACCGCACCGACTTGGCGCATGTCAAACCAACCGGCGAGACATTTGACGACCTGGGCCGTGGCGAGGATGAAGGTAAGGTCAACATCGCCGAGCTGGGCGAAAGCGCTGCCAACAAGTCGCTGGAAGTGCTGAAGCAGATCAGCTCCACCGGCTACCTGCGCAAACGCGTCCCGCAAGAGCTGCAAGTGCTGCAAGGCGGACTGCAAGCGGCGGGGGCCACAGCGCTCGACACCTCAAGCGACCCGGTCGCCGCGTTGCAAACGCTGGTGCCCGAAGTGTCGACCGCTCCCGCCATGGGCACGCCGACCACCGCAATGGACGCGCGCGCGCGGGCCAAGATGCAAGGCTACGAGGGCGAGGCCTGCGGCGAATGCGGCAACTACACACTGGTGCGCAACGGCACCTGCATGAAGTGCAACACCTGCGGCGCAACGAGCGGGTGTAGCTGATGGAAGAACTTATTGGCCAAACACCAATAGCGATTGCCACAGTCGTGAGCACCATAATAATGGCCAGCGCGACAGCATCAAAAAAAAATCTGAAAAGTAGGAAATGTCCTACTTTTAGATAAACCAACACCGCGGCGGGTGCGCCCGCCGCGCGACGAGGATCAGGCCGCAGGCAGAAAAGTACCGGGCGGTAACAACGATGAGCCTGATCAGCGAAACTAACGGGCGGCCTTCGGGTCGCCCTTTTTCTTTTGATATGCAGGTAGAGAGGCCGACTCCGCCAAAATCTGCGATTTTCGCTCTGTCCTTGGACGCTGCGTCTCTATGAGACGCAACGGTGATCAGCGAAACTTGCGATGCACCTTCGGGTGCCGCATTTTCTTTGCAGCGTCGTGCCGAAAACCGGCTCCTGAGCGCTCGGCAAAAACACGCCGAAACAACTTTTATGTATTAATAATTAGTTAATTCCTTTCGATTCAGGCTGCTTTTCGCTAGGCTGAGGTTGGGGCGCGCTTTAGTGTTGAGCGTGAAGGGCAGGGTTATTGGTTATGAAGCAAGGCGATGAAATTCGCGGTATGATTGTCACCTCTGAAGGTGATCGGATACCTACGGTGGTCACATTTCACACGACAGTCCGCGTCAAAGACTTTAGCCAGGCAGCGCGTCTGGATGTGCCGGAACCTTGGGCCGATGAATATGCCCAAAACCCTTCTAACTTCCACTTTGTCAGCAATGACGGTGAGGTTTTCTCCCAAATTCATGTCTTGGACCGGGTTGGCCCCGTGGACGAGGAAGAATGGTTTGAGGGGCGGATATACCTGCTGCGCCAACCTGTGGTGCCTTTTAGCGTGGCGGCGGCAAGCCTGATGGCCGGTCAACCTACTTCTGTGCCGCAATACGCGGGTGAGTAAGCCCTAGCTCTGCACTTCTCGCCCCATTTCCACGAGCGTTTGCCTAAGCTCCGTGATACGAGAGTCGCCTGCCTCTAGCGCAAAGACATAGGCATGGGTCAGGTAAAACCCTTTCGCTTCATCCGAGTCGGTCCCATTTGCAGCCTCTGTATAGAGTGCAATCAAGGCCGACCTGTCGCCGCGCGCATGTGCCGCCAAAAGCCGCGTGTCTAGCTCATTCGGCGGCATGGTCTCGCGCTTGGCGATAGCTCACGATCTGATCAGCCACCCAAGCGTGGTAGCAGTGTGTGGGCCCATCCATCGCCGGGCTGAACCGTCCGCCATCAAAGCCGGGCCCCATGCGACCTTGCTGCATGCCCTCGACGACGAAAATGTCTTCCTCAAACACCTCTTTCCAAAGGCTCGTATTTTTGGCGCGCATCTCCGCGTCTACCTCAGGCGCGGCGTAGTACAGATGAATATGCTCGACCGTGTGGTCGACCGCTTTGGGCTCCAGGACAATCGCAAAGGCGTGGTCGCGTTGCGCGCCAAGCAGCACGTTGGGGTAGACGGTAATGTACTCCGCGCCTTCATCCCATTTGTCGCTTAGGCCCGCAAAATCCGGGAAGCGCTTGCCGCCATCGCCCTCGAACTGACGGTAGACCAGCGTGCCTTGGCCCGAATACTTGCCCTTTTCGGCGATGTTGTAGTGGTCCTCCAGCCGCGAATAGCTGTTCAGCCCCGGATGCACCCAGGGCAGGTGGTAGCTTTCGCAGTAGTTTTCCACGGCAAGTTTGTAGTTGGTCTTCACGCTCAGCTCGAATTTCGAATCCGTACCGCCGTGATACATCGGCTGGTCAAACTCGGACCATCGCGCGATCAGCTCGGCATGGACCTCCTCAAAGGGCGCTGCAGTCCCTGAGACATTGATGAACACCACGTCGCGCCAGACATGGCTGCGCATCTCGATCAGGCCGAGTGTAGATTTGTCCATATCAGGATGTGCATTCTGCCCGGGCCCGCCAACATGCGGCGTCGCCACCAGGTCGCCTTTGGTCGAATAACACCAAGAATGATACGGGCACCGGATCGCGCCTTCGATCTTGCGCGGCTCCGAGACGAGGATCATGCCGCGATGGCGACAGGTGTTCTGGAAAACCCGGACGACGCCGTCCTTGTCCCGGATCAGCAGCATCGGCAGGCCGAGAAAGCTGATCGGCTTGGCATCGCCGGGCTCCGGGACGTCTGCAGCAACGGCCAAACCCGCCCAATTCGCAAATAGGACAGCTTCGCTTTCCTCCCGAAACACCGTGTCATCCGTGTAGTGCGCGTTCGGCAGACCGTTCGCCTGGGAAATCGGGCGGTTCACTGTGCTCAGATCTGTGGACATGGCATGCTCCAATTTGAGACTTTGTGCGGTCAGCTTTCGCTGCTTAGGCCCCAATTTCTTTCCGCAAGGCGACAAATTGATTTCTCAAGGCGACTCATGCCGGGCGTGCGAGAGTCAGACAGTTCTTGCCGTTTGCATGTCTTGACGTGTGAGAAATCCTGCCGAAGCGCGATGTATGCCCTTTTTGCGCAATCTCATGCTTGGAGTTTGAGGGCGAACCGGCAAGGGGTGGCAGAAAACGACGCCCTGGAGCGTCGAGCCGTGACCGTCGGCGCCCCAGAGACCATGTTGTTGTCAGAGCCGCCACCACGGTACGCTCACATTAACAACGCACTACAGGAGATTGTTATGAATAAAGTTTTGACCATCGCGTTTGCGGGTAGCTTCGCCGCGACTGCAGCTTTCGCCGCTGTGACCGACCTCGATACCGACGGCGATGGCGTTGCATCTTTCACTGAACTTCTCGCCGTCTATCCGACGCTGACCGAAGAAGGGTTCGGCGCGATTGACGTGAATGGCGACGGCGTTGTGGACGAGGCAGAGATGGCGGCAGCCATTGACGCAGGGCTTATCCCCGAAGCCTAAACTCCCGGGTGGGCCGGCCCTTTCAGCGCTCTGCCTCGGGCAAAGGGTCGGCCGCTTTTCTTTATTCCGCGCCGCGTGAAAGGGCTGCGACACCCGTACGTGCCAGCTCCACCAATCCCAATGGACGCATCAGGTCGGCAAATGCGTCGATTTTTTCAGAGGTGCCAGTCATCTCGAAGACAAAGCTCTCAAGTGTGCTGTCGACGACATTGGCACGAAAAATCTCGGCCAAGCGCAGCATTTCAATGCGTTTTTCGCCAGACCCTGCGACTTTGAAGAGCGCGAGTTCACGTTCGACGGCGGCACCTTCCTCAGTCAGATCATGTACGTCGTAAACGGGCACCATGCGGCCAAGCTGCGATTTGATCTGCTGGATTACTTCTGGCGTACCGGTTGTCACGACCGTAATGCGAGAACGATGGCCCTCATGATCCACCTCTGCCACAGTTAGGCTCTCGATATTGTAGCCGCGCCCCGAAAACAGCCCAATGACGCGCGCAAGCACGCCTGCCTCGTTAGACACGATGCAAGCCAGCGTATGGCGTTCGATGACATCGGCATGGGGATCCTTCAAATCATAGGCTGATTTGCGCGAACTGCCTTTTTTGATTTTCAGCGGTGACATGGCTTTTCCGAATTTTTCCGTTGTGGTCGAAAGACATTACGCGGTCTGACAGGGTGGGGCCAGTGCAAGTGATAGGGTGCTAAGCGTTTTTTTTACTTTTAGGACCGATATCTTGATCATGTGTAGAGAGAGTTTGCCGTGCGGCTTGATTTAACCAGTTTGGAGGATGGCTTGCGCCGTTTTTTGGAACACGGCGACTCCGAAGTTGTGCGCGGCTTGACTGACATGCTGCCCATGTGGTTTTGGGAGGCAAATGATCGCTATATTCCTCCGACTGAATTGACCTGAACTTGAGCGGGTCATGCGAGTCAATTTGCCAC
>JAPORH010000048.1 GCA_026710325.1 Litoreibacter sp.
GTTTTGTATTTCGTGCGTGACCAACTGCTCATGCACGTCAGCTACCATGTTGGACTCAATCAGTGAATCCCTCAACCATTTGTGCTACAAAGCCCGTAGGGCACGATTATGGCAAAACTCTCTCGCCATTCGAGAAGAGCCACTACCTGTGCGCGCCGGACGGTCGGCACAAAATGCAAGATATCCGACATCTCCTGGAACGCGCAGAGTCAATCGTGCTCTGCCTTCCCAAGGCATACCTGGTAATGGTGACAAGCGACACTGCGATGGTCATCGATTGGCTCCATCAATGCGCGCTCTGTCTGGCAAACCGTAGTCGCATAAGGGCAGCGTGGGTGAAAATGGCAGCCCGTTGGCGGGGACAGTGGCGATGGCACTTCGCCTTCGATGGTCTCGAACCGCACAAGCTCGTCTGCGTCCAGCACCAGCTTGGGCACGCTGCCGAACAGCGCTTCGGTGTAGGGATGGGCCGGATTGCCAAAAACCTCACCCACCGGCCCCAGTTCGACGATGCGGCCCAGATACATCACCGCGACGCGGTCGCTGACGTGCTGGATCACGGATAGATCGTGGCTGATGAAAACACTGGTGAGGGCCAGATCACGGGTCAATTCGAGAAAGAGGTTGATGATCTGTGCCTGGATGGAGACATCGAGCGACGCGACCGGCTCATCACAGATCAGCACATCGGGCTGCATGGCCAGGGCGCGGGCAATGGCGATGCGCTGACGCTGACCGCCGGAGAACTGATGCGGGTAGCGTTCGAGCCAGGCGGGATCAAGACCGACACGGTCGAACCAGTCCGCCACATAGCGGCGGGCGTCGGCCCTTGTGGTGAGGCCATGGGCGATGGGGCCTTCTGCCACGGTATGGCCGACCTTCATGCGGGGGTCGAGGCTGGCGAAGGGGTCCTGGAACACGGTTTGCACGCGGATTGTGGCCTTGGTTCCGTCGGCCATGACGGGGGTGCCGTCGATGGTAACCGTGCCGCTTGTGGGGGGCGATATTCCGGCGATGGCGCGGCCCAGCGTGGACTTGCCACAGCCGGATTCGCCGACCAGGCCCAGGGTCTCTCCCTTGCGGACGGAAAGTGTCACGTCCGAGACTGCGCGGACCGACCGGGTTTCGACATTGCCGCCGAGTTTTGCCGCGATCTTTTCGCCCAGGCTCAGCTTGGGGCCAAAGACACGGGTGACGTCGGTGATCTGGACAAAGGCGCTCATTCGGGCTCTGGGGTGGTGTGACCGAAGGGGTGATAGCACCGCCATTGCCGATCATCGTTTCGGGTCATGTCGGGATCGGTCGTGCATTGCCCTGATGCCTGCGTGCAGCGGGGCGCAAAGGGGCAGCCCTCGGGCAACGAAAGCAGGGAGGGTGTGCTGCCCGCGATCTGTTTCAGCGGAGCACCCGGGCGTGCCATGGCCGGAAGCGAGGCGATCAGCCCGGCGGTGTAGGGGTGGCGCGGGTCACGCAGCAGCGTGGCGGTTGACCCTTCCTCAACGATCCGGCCTGCATACATCACTGCGAGCTTGCTGGCGAGGCTGGAGACCACGGCGAGGTCATGGCTGATCCAGACCATCGCGGTGCCGGTCTCGCGCGCGAGAGCGCGCATCTGAGCCAGTATCTGAGCCTGAATGGAGACATCGAGCGCCGTCGTCGGCTCATCCGCGACAATAACGGAGGGGCGGTGCAGCAGGGCAATGGCGATTGCCACCCGTTGGCGCATACCGCCGGAAAACTCGTGCGGATAGGCGCGCAGGCGCGCGGCGGCGGAGGGGATGCCGACCTGGGTGAGAAGCTCGGTCGCGCGGGATTGGGCGGCGCGGGGGCTCACTCGTTCATGCGCGTCGATGGCCAGCTTCATCTGCTGGCCGATTGTCAGCATCGGGTTCAGGGTGGCGATCGGATCCTGAAAGATCATCGAAATCTCGTGCCCGCGCCTTTTGCGCAGCTCTGCCTCGCCGAGTGTGGTCAGTTCCACCCCGTTCAGCTTGACCGACCCCTCGACAATCCGGCCCGGCGCATCGACCAGCCCAAGCAGGGAAAACCCCGTGACGGTCTTGCCAGATCCGCTTTCGCCGACCAGCCCCATGATCTCACCCCGCGCGAGATCAAAGGAGACGCCGTTCACGGCCTTAACCACGCCTACGCGGGTGAAGAAATGGGTGCTCAGCCCTTTGACGCTCAGGACAGGATCGCTCATTTCCTGAGCCTCGGGTTGAATTGGTCGCGCACCTGGTCGCCAACAACGTTGATGGCGACAATCAGGATGATCAGCGCCACGCCGGGATAGACGGATATCCAGTAACGCCCGCTCATCATGTAGGGAAAGCCGTTGGATATCAGCATGCCAAGCGACGGTTCGGTCACCGGCAGCCCAAGGCCCAGGAAACTGAGCGTTGCTTCAAGCGAAATGGAATTGGCAATCTGGACGGTTGCCACCACGATCAGCGGCGGGGTGCAGTTGGGCAGCAGGTGGCGCCAGACCACTAGCCTGCCGCTGAGTGGTGTGGCGAGCGCGGCCTCGATATAGTCCTTGCCGCGCTCGGCCTTGGCGGCGCCATAGGCGGTGCGGGCAAAGTATGCGTATTGCGCGGCAACCAATGCGCCAACCAGCTGTGCCTTGCCCTGGCCCAGAAGGGCCACCATGACCAGCGCCAGCAGGATCGCGGGAAACGACAGTTGCAGATCGACAAGCCTCATGATCAGCGCCTCGATCCGCCCGCCCAGATAGGCCGCCGTGATCCCCAAGGCGGTGCCGATGGTCAGAGAGACAAAGCCCGCGGCGAGGCCGATCTGAATGGAAATGCGCAGGCCATAGAAGATGGCCGACAACAGGTCACGCCCTTGCGGGTCGGTCCCCAGCAGATGGGTGTAACCGCCCGATCCGACAAAACCCGGCGGGCGGCGGCTGTCCATGAGGGAGAGGTTGGCTAGGTCATAGGGGTTCTGGGGAGAGACCACGGACGCAAAGAGCGCCAGCAGGATCATCAAGACCACCACCGCCAGCGCGAAGACCGCCACCTTGTTCTCGCGGAACTCGGTCCAGAAACGGCGCAGCGGCGTGCTGGTGTTGCTCATGCCGCCGCTCCGTGACGTACGCGGGGGTCGATCAGGGCAAAGACCAGATCAATCACGAAATTGATGGTCACGAACAGGAAGGCGACGAGGATCAGGTAGGCCACCATGACCGGGCGGTCGAGCACCGCGATACTATCGATGATCAGTTTGCCAACGCCGGGCCAGGAAAAGATCGTTTCGGTCACAACTGCGAAGGCGAGGGTCGAGCCGAGTTCAAGGCCGAAGACCGTGATGATTGGGATCGAGATCAGCTTCAGCAGGTGCCTCCGCAGGATCGTGACTTCGGAGATGCCTGCCGCGCGGGCAAACTTGACGGTGTCAGTCAGCATGATCTCGCGCGTGCCCGCACGGGCAAGGCGGATCATCATTGCTAGTTTGAAGAGCGCCAAATTGATCGCGGGCAGCACGATATGCGACAGTCCGTCAAGCGTGAAGAAGGACCATTCGACGCCCCAGATTGCAACCGTCTCGCCACGTCCGCCTGCGGGCAGCCAGCCGAGGTTGACCGCGAAGAACAGAATCAGAATCAGCCCGACCCAGAAGGATGGCACCGAAAAGCCGAGAACGGAGACCGCCATGATTGTCTTGGAGACCCAGCTTTCGGGGCGGTAGCCCGCGTAGATGCCCAGGCTCACGCCCAGCACCGTGGCCGAGATCACCGAGATCAGCACCAGTTCAAGCGTCGCGGGAAGCCGTCCGCCGATCAGTTCCAGAACCGGGATGTTATAGACAAAGGACCGCCCCAGATCGCCTTGGAGCAGGTTGCCCATGAAGATGAAGTATTGTTCGTAAACGGGCCGGTCGAGGCCGAGACGCCGGATCGTCTGTTTGCGGATTTCCTGCGTCGCCTCGGGCGGAAGCACGATGTCAATGGGATTGCCGATGGCATAGACGCCGCAGAACACGATCACCGACATCGCAGCCATGACCAGCAAGGCCTGCAGAAAACGTTGAATGACGAAACCGAGCATCAGCTTTCCTGCCTAGGCAAACCAAAGGCCGGGCGGCTGCCCGCCGCCCGGCCTTGGTGCAGCATCACGCTATCAGGACGCCGATTTGATAAAGAACGCAAGCGTGTCTTCGTCAAAGCGGGGGGTGAATTCGAGCATGCCAGCCTTGGCCCCCCAGACCGTCTGAAGCTGGACCAGCGAGATATAGGCCTTGTCCGCCATGACCTTTTCCATCGCCTCTTCGTAGGTTGCGCGGCGCGCGTCAGGGTCCATCATGGTGGCTCCGTCCTGGAGCAGCTGGTCCACCTCATCGTTTTTGTATTCGATGCGGTTGAACGCGCCCAGCTTCACCTCGGGATTGTTGGAATGCGCAAGGCCGCCCAGGGTATAGGAGGCTTCACCCGTCAGCGTGCCCCAGCCGTTCATGAACATGGAGTATTCAAGCCGCGCCTGCGCGGGGAAATACACCGTCTTTGAGATCGCGTTGACGTTGGTCTTGATCCCGACCTGAGTAAGCATCTGGCCCAGACCTTGGCAGATCGCGCCATCGCCCGGCAGACGGTCGGCGGTGCAAAAGAGATCAACCTCAAAGCCGTCGGGATACCCTGCATCGGCAAGCAGTTCCCTTGCCTTGGCCGGATCGTAGGTCGGCATGGGAATGTCTTCGCTTGAGCCAAAGAAGCCGGGCGGCATCATCTGGTTGGCGGGCTTGCCCAAACCTTCGAGCACGATGTCGACCATCGTCTGGCGGTCAATCGCATGATCAATGGCCTGCCGCACCTTGAGATCGCGGAACGGGTTCTCGTCCAGGTCCGACCCGTCGATGGCGCGCACCAGCGGGGTATCCTCGCGCTGATCCAGTTGCAGGTTCATGATGTAGACACTGTCGCCCTTGATCGCGTCGATGGTAGAGTCGCGCCCAAGCGCGAGATAGTCGACGGAGGAGACATAGTTGATCACGTCAACCTGCCCCGCCTTGAGGGCCGCGAGGCGCGAGCTGTCGTTGGGGATTTCCTTGCGGATCACGGTTTCCCATGCGCCCTTGCCGCGCCAGTAATCGTCGTTCCGCTCAAGCACCAGATCGCCCTTGGGCTCCCAGCTGACGAATTTGTAGGGGCCGGTGCCGATGGTGGCCTTGCCGGAGTTGAACCCTTCGGCGGCCGTCTCGGGCGTGGAAAAATCCGCCGCGGCCTCGGACGAGACGATGAACAGGCGGATGAAGTCATTTGGCAGCGTCGCTGCCTGACCGTCCGTGTTGATGTGGATGGTGTGGGAATCGATGATGTCGACGCTGGCCACACGACGCACATAGATGGTGGTGGTCGTCGGTCCGGTGACAACGGGAATACGCTCGATCGAGAATTTCACGTCTTCGGCGTCAAAGTCTGATCCGTCGTGAAACTTGACGCCCTGGCGCAGCTTGAACTCCCAGGTATCTTCGTCAATTGGCGTCCAGCTTTCCGCCAGCCCTGGTTCAATCTGCAGGTCGGTGCCGGACCAGACCAGCGTGTCAAAGATATGCTTGGCCGCTTCGGCATGCGGCCCGAGGGCCGAGAAATGCGGGTCCATTGATTCAGGTCCGCCGCGCACACCCATCGTCAGCGTCTGCGCCGACACCGCCCCCGCCGCATCGAGGCCAAGGACCAAGGCGATGGGTGCAAGGAATCTGTGGAATATCATCTGTCTTCCTTCCCGTTGGTGGACAAGGCTTGCCCGCCCGGCCCGGTTGATACTCATTTGTCTTTGCGTTCCATTTGGAACTTGCTTTTTCAGAATATGAGGACATATTCTATCGGTCAAGTTCAATTTGGAACTCACAACCGGTTCAACGAGGAGTTTCCCGCATATGTCAGGTCCGCAGACAGCCTGTGATCAAGATTTTGGCAAGGATGATATCTTGGACAGTCCTGACATGCTGAACGCCAAGCTTTGGGGCAATCCCTGCCCCTTTACATTTCGCATCAACTATCTCGCGCTACTCTACAACACGCCGCTTTACAGTTGGGTGCAGGACACCTACGGGCTGAAGCGGCCTGAATACGTTGTGCTCTATTCACTGTCGCTCGCCGATGGCGGCAGCGCGCGGGACGTCTCGCGCACTTCCGGCTTTCCTAAGAACACGCTCAGCCGGGCGATCAAACGTCTTGAACTGATGGGCCTGATTGTTGGGCGTTCCAAGGCCCCCGGCGGCGGGCGCAAACAGGCGCTTCGCCTCTCAGACAAGGGATGGCAACTGATCCACGAGACGCGGCCGACCTTTGAAGCGCAGGAGAAACGGATGCTGCGGGTCCTGTCGGATGGTGAGCGTCAGATGCTGTCAGAGCTGATGTCCAAGGTGGTGCTTGGGGCGCAGGAGTGGGCGGGTGATCTGCCGCCTGACATGACCCCTTCAACGAAAGGAAAGCCGCAATGAAAGTGGCGAAGATGAACTGGCAGGATGTTGAGGCTGCCGCAGCACGTGATCCTCGCTGCGTCCTTCCGATCGGATCAACCGAACAGCACGCGCAACTGTCGCTTTGCGTCGACATGATCCTGGCCGAGAAGGTTGCAACAGATGCCGCCGAGCCGTTGAAAATCCCGGTTTTCCCGGTCATGCCCTATGGCCTCGCCCCCTATTTCAACGCCTATCCCGGCACGATCTGCCTGCGGGTCGAGACGCTGATGGTCTTGATGCGCGATGTTGTCGCCTCGCTGCGACGGTCGGGGTTTCGGCGCATCCTCATCGTCAACGGACACGGGGGCAACAATCCGGTAGGTGCGCTGGCGCAGGAACTTATGGCGGAATACGGCGACATCTCGGTCAAGTTTCACAACTGGTGGAACGCGCCCGAGACCTGGGCCAAGGCACAGTCCATCGACAAAACGGGCAGCCACGCAAATTGGATGGAGAACTTTCCCTGGACGCGTCTTGCCCATGCTCCCGCCCCGGAGGGTGAGAAGGCGGCGATCGACTTGGCCCTGGTGAAAGCATCCTCTCCTGCAGAGGTGCGCGCACTGCTTGGGGACGGCTCCTTCGGCGGCCCCTGGCAGCGCAGCGACGGGGACATGCAAGCAATCTGGGACGTCGGCGTGGCCGAGACGCGCGCCGCCCTTGAGGGGCCATGGCCCGCTGCGCAAGATGGCTGAGCCGGTCCTGATATGGGGCGCGGGGGCCATTGGCGGCATTCTGGGGGCCTATTGGGCGCGTGCCGAGGTGCCGGTGCAAATGGTGGATATCGTTCCCGAACACGCCGAGGCGTGCAGCACAGAGGGTCTCGCCATCGAAGGCCCGGTCGAGGCATTCCGTCAGGTCGTGCCGTGCGTGACCCCTGACAGGTTGAAAGGCACCTACAGCCGCATCGTGCTGGCGGTGAAGGCGCAGGCGACCGAAATGGCGCTCAAGCAACTCATGCCCCATCTGGCGCCGGATGGCTTTGTCCTGTCAGCACAAAACGGCTTAAACGAACGTGTCATTTCCAATCTGGCCGGGGCCAAGCGCACGATGGGTGCCTTTGTGAACTACGGGGCGGATTGGATCGGACCGGGGCGTATCCTATTCGGCAATCGTGGTGCGGTGGTTGTGGGCGAGATCGACGGCTCTCTGCGCGACCGCACCCGCGACATGCACGTGCTGCTTGAAATTTTTGAGCCCGATGCCTTGCTGACCCAAGACATCTGGGCCTATCTCTGGGGCAAGCTGGGCTATGGCGCGATGCTGTTTGCCACCGCTCTGACGCCCGACAGCATGACCGCGAATTTCGCCGATCCCGCCCGGGGTCCGGCGTTGATGGGGTTGGCGCGTGAAGTGATGCGCACGGCGGTGGCAGAAGGGGTTGATCCCAAACCCTTCAACGGGTTCGGGCCTGCCGCCTTCCTACCCGGCGCCAGTGAAGCCGCTGCGACTCAGAGCCTTGCTGACTTGGCGGAATTTAACTCCAAGACGGCCAAGACACATACCGGCATCTACCGCGATCTCGCGGTACGCAAGCGCAAGACGGAGGTGGACCCGCAGGTTGGAGCCGTGGCTGATATCGCGGCGGAGCATGGCATTCCGACCCCGCTGCTGAGCCGGCTGGTCGCATTGATCCACGAGATTGAGGAAGGTCGCCGCGAGATGTCGGCAGAGACATTTCACGAATTGACCAAGCTGACCGGATGACGGCGCGCATTGCTCTGGTGACCGGCGTGGTCGGCGGTATTGGGGCCGCGATTGCGGCACGGCTGGCCAGGGCGGGGGCAAAGGTGATCGTCAGCGATCTGCCTGTTGACGCCTTGGAGGAGGCGGCCAAGCGTCTGGACCTGCCTGTATGCGCTGCTGACCTTGGTGATCCGGCTTCGGTCAGCGAGATGCACGCGCAACTGGTGGCGGAGCACGGCACGCCGGAGATACTGGTCAACGCCGCAGGCGGGGTGCGCGGGCAGGTCGGCACACCGCTGGAAGAGGTCAGGCCAGAGGCCTGGCACCAGATTTTTGCCGCCAATGTGGATGCCTCCCTGTATCTGTGTCAGGCGCTTGCGCCCGCGATGAAGCAATCAGGCTGGGGCCGCATTGTCACCATCAGTTCGGGGGCCGGGCTCAGGCCGAGCTTGACGGGTATCCATGCATATACGGCGGCCAAACACGCGCTTGTCGGACTGACGAAACAGCTGAGCCTTGAGCTGGCCCCGCATGGCATCACGGTCAATTCGATTGCGCCGGGCTTCGTGCTGTCCAACCCGGCCACGCAGCGCCAGTGGGAGGCCTATGGGTCGGAGGGACAAGCCCAGTTGGTCAGCCACATTCACACGCGCCGTCTGGGCCAGCCTGAGGATATTGCTGCCGCCGCTGCCTTTTTGACGTCTCAAGAGGCCGGGTGGATCACCGCGCAGATCCTCAGCGTCGATGGCGGTATCACCTGAATGACAGCCCGGATGAGCGACCCTGTTCTCGACCATGCCCTCGCGCAGCAAGGCCACCTCACCAATGGGTTGAAAGCGCTTGTCGGCTGTCCCTCGGTCGGGGTGGATCCGGCGATGGAGCAGGGGATGGAGGACGCGCGCCAGTTGATCGAATCACGCCTTGACGCGATGGGTTTTGTCAACCGCCAGCGCCTGACGCCTAAGGACGGCAGCGGCGCACCGTCGCTTTTTGCCGAACGGTTGGATGTGCCCGGCGCACCCACGATCCTGGTCTATGCCCATTACGACGTGCAGCCGCCCGACCCTTTGGACAAATGGGAAAGCCCGCCCTTTGAGGTGACGGAACGGCATGGCAGACTCTTTGGGCGCGGCATATCGGACGACAAGGCACCGATGCTGATCGCACTCGATACTCTGGCTGCTTTTGTCACGGTCGAAGGCGAGTTGCCGATCAACGTGAAGCTCTTGATCGAAGGGGAAGAGGAGATCGGCTCGCCCTCGTTGCCAGGGATTCTGGAGGCGCATCGCGCTTTGCTGGATGCCAACGCCGTGCTGTCGGCGGATGGAGCGCGGTGGCGGCCTGATCTGGTGGCGCTGAACGTCGGGTCGCGTGGGAACACGGGGTTTGAGATCCGGGTGCAGACGGCCGCGCAAGACCTGCATTCGGGGCGGTATGGCGGGATCGTCGCCAACCCGCTGCATGTTCTGTCTCGGCTTGTCGCAAGCCTGCACGATTCCAAAGGTCAGATCGCGGCACCGGGGTTTTTTGATGGTGTGATCGCGCCGACGAAGGCCGAGCGCGCCGAAATCGCCGCGATCCCCTATGACGAGCAAGCGGCCCTTGCCGAAATCGGAGCGCAGCCAGTTGGAGAGGAGGGGTTTTCCACGCTGGAGCGGTTGTGGATGCGCCCCACGCTGGACGTGAACGGCATGTGGGGCGGCTATATCGGGGCGGGATCCAAGACGGTGATTCCCAAGGAAGCCTTTGCCAAAGTAACGATGCGGTTGGTTCCGGGTCAGGACGCTCAGGCTGCCAAGGAGGCGGTGATCGCCCATCTCAGGGCGCAGCTACCGGATTACGCTTCGCTTGAAATCCATGGCAAGCGCGGGCAGAGCGGTGCCTATGCGGTGCCGAACGATCATCCGCTGCTGGCGGCGGCAGTTGCGGCACTTGAACACACGACCGGAGAGACGCCGCTCAAGGTGCGCATCGGTGCGTCATTGCCGCTCACCGAAATCGTCTTGCGCGTGCTTGGGGTGGATACAGTGATGTTTTCGTTTGCCTTGGCCGACGAAAACTTTCACGCGCCGAACGAGTTCTTTCGCCTGTCTTCCATCAGCGACGGACTGGCGGCCTGGGTTCAGATCATTCGCCAGATCGCAGAAATCCCGCCAGACCGCTTTGCACCCTTTCGCCGGACGTGACCGGGCAGGCCATCATTGACAACCGCTATGGCGCGATCCTGCTGATTGCGGCGGCCGCCGTCTTTACCGCCGACGTCAGCGTCTTGCGATTTGTATCGCCCGAGGTGCCTTTTGCGCAGATCATCTTTTACCGCTCTCTCTGCCAGCTGGTCATTGTGACAATCTGGATCGCGGCAACACGGCCAGAGTGGTATTTCTCGCCGCGTTGGCCACGGCTTGTTCTGAGGGGGCTGACCAGTCTGGTTTGCTGGTGGCTTTACTACGCCAGTTTTCAGATGCTGGATCTCGCCCTCGCCTCTGTCCTGACCTTCACCACATCGCTTTTCGTGGTTGCACTTGCCCCATTTGTCTTTGGCGAACGGATCGGGCTGTCGCGAGGGCTGAGCGCGGTGTTGGGTTTTGTCGGTGTCGTCATCGCCAGCGAAGTCACCGGGGTGCAGGTGGCGCCGGGTGTTCTTTATGGTCTGGGCTCAGCATTTGCGGCGGCGCTGCTGATCTTTCAAAACCGCGCGTTGGCGCGGTCGGAGCATACGGCGACGATCATGTTCTGGATTGGGCTGGTTGCCAGCCTGGGGACGTTCCCGATGGCTGCCGGTGGCCTTACGCAGATTGGGTGCAATGATTTCCTGCTGCTGATTACAGCAGGCACGCTTGCCACTCTGGGTATGCTTCTGACTGTTGAGGCGTACCGCTTTGGAGAGGTTTCGGCACTCGCCTCGTTTCCGTATCTGCGCATTCTTTTTGCACTGGTCGTTGGCACCTTCGTGTTTGCCGAAGTGGCCTCCTGGCGGGAGGTCCTGGGTGCGATCATCGTTGTGGCTTGCGGCATGTATGCGGGCAGCAGGGAAAGACCGGCACTGCGATGACACAGGGCACTTTGACAGGGAGGAATTCCATGGGACCGACACTGCGCGCCAGCCCTGAGACTTATGAATGGGGCTTCTTTGACGTAAGCAATTAAAGTACGGCGTTGGTTTGTATGTTTGGGGTTGTTGTTCGCCGCAGTCTCTGTTGGTTTTCCGTTTAACATCATGGGCCGTCGGTCCTATTGACGTGCCGCCGGGGCGAATCGGGCCGGAGGCGGCTATGGCGGCATGGTATGGGTCTCATGTTGCGCTCGCCCGTATGTTGCGGTGACCCGGAAGCGTCAGCGTTAACG
>JAPORH010000106.1 GCA_026710325.1 Litoreibacter sp.
GCCAATCCCGACACCCTGTCCACACGTGCCGGTACATCCAGCGCAGGGGGCACCGAGGTCGATTGCATCAACGGGCGTGAGGACGCTGGCTTGCGGGCAACGCCCGGGGGTAACTTTATCCGACCCGCCGTTTCAAGTTCCCGTCACGCTGCAATGCAACTGGATTCCCGCAGCGTTCCTCGGGTATCCACAAACGCAAAACGCACACACACTGCGCGCGCAAAGGCCATGCGTCCCGAAAAGGTTGTAGGGGCTGGCATCTCGGCTAAGATCTGTTGACCTTCCGGCGAAAATAATATCTGGCGGATTGGTGCAAGAGGTGTCATGGTGAGGAAACTCCGAATGAGAAAATGAACCATTCGGGCTCTTATAAACCAGTTTTTCAGGCTTGTTCAGAGCTAATTTAGCTTATGGGCAGGGGGCCCCTTACCGGAATCTACCCCTCGTGCTTTGTGCCGGACGGGCAAACCGCAGCCCCGCGTCCTTGCTGCCATCGCCCGGGAACTCGCAGGGTTCGTTTGGGACATCGCCAGGCAAACACCGCTCAAGGCCTGAACGACCCCGCCAGGCTGCCTGTGCAGTACGCTGGAGATGGAAGGCCATTGATGGGGAAATCCTCGGAGTGCGTTGGGGCAAATACCCGCTCTTAGAGAGAGGCAATCCCACATCGTATTTGGTAAGGCGGTAACCAACCCGCGGATGAGAGCATGACAACACTCGATTGCGGCAACCGTCTCCAGCGCCTGTACAGGCTATAAACTTTGACCATTCCGCGCCAGCGGGGTAGTCTCATAGTGCCGGGAAAATCAAAAGCTCTCATGAGAGCTTACTATTCCGCCCCCACCCATAAGAGACCCCAAACCCGCCGGGTACAGGTGTCAGATTTCACGACCTGTTGGCGTTTGCGGCGGATAACAGCCCATCGGGTCTCCAGAGCAACAACGCGATCACCGAGGCGAGCACGATCGCGTCGCGATATGGGGCGAGGCTGTCAGGCAGGAATGCTTGCAGCAGGACCTCCAATGCGCCGACGATAAAACCGCCGAGCACAGCACCGCCGAGGCTGCCAAGGCCGCCAAGTACGGTGGCAATAAAGGCTTTGAGCACCGGAAAGAAACCCATCATCGGGTCAACCGATCCACGCTGTGCAGTCCAGATGACGGCGGCAACACCGGCCAGAAGCCCGGACAGCGCAAAGGCAACGGCGACAACGCGATTGGCCTTGACGCCTAGCAGCTTGAGCATCTCGATGTCTTCTGCGGCGGCGCGCATAGCCATGCCGACTGTTGTTCGGCGCAGAATATAGGTCAAACCCGCCAACGCGGTCAGCGTCACGATGATCGAAACGGTCGGGATGATGCCGAATGTCGTCTGCCCGATCTGATAGGTGCCCGACCATGAGGCGGGAAAGGAAATCGGCACGGGCCGTGAAGAGATGCCGTTCTGAAAAAGCACCTTCAGAATTTCGGACACGGCAAAGGACGTGATCAGCAAGGCCACAACATCGGCACCCCGCATGGCGCGAAAGGCAGTCCGTTCCATCGCCATCGCCATAAACACCGCAGCGCCCAACCCGACCGTCAGCGCGGCAACGGGTGGCATGCCAAAGCTCATCGCAAGGAAAATTCCGTAACCCCCAAAGGTCATGATTTCCCCATGGGCGAAATTGATCAGCCGCACGATGGAAAAAACAATCGCCAGCCCCAGAGCCAGCATCGCATAGATCCCGCCGAGGCTGAGCGCGTTGATGAGTTGTTGAAACAGAATGTCCATGGTTCAAGCCGCCAGATATGCGGCTTGCAAGACCGCGTCGTTTGCAAGATCCGCAGGTGCGCCAGCAGCGGCCACTGCGCCGTTTGCCAGCACCACCGCATGATCTGCAATATCAAGGGCAAGGGCTGCGTTCTGTTCCACCAGCAGGACTGATATCCCGTCGGATTTCAGCTCTTCGACAATGTCGAAAATCTGATCCACCACTTGCGGGGCAAGCCCGAGCGAGGGTTCGTCCAGCAAAAGCAATCGCGGTCCACTCATCAGGGCGCGGCCCACTGCCAACATCTGTTGCTCGCCCCCCGACAAAAGCCCTGCCATTTGATGGCTGCGTTCGCCAAGGATCGGAAAGCGTTCCTTCATCTCAGCCACGCGTTTTGCGCTGAGCGCGGCATCGCGCAGGATTGAACCTGCGAGCAATAGATTTTCCTCGACCGTCTGTTGGGCGAAGACGCGCCTCCCTTCAGGTGAGATGGCCACACCCGCCCGCACAATGGCGTCGGGCGCAGCCCCTGTCATATCTGTGCCAAACAAGGAAACAGCCCCCGACGCCACTGGCAACGCGCCCGTAATGGCCATAACGGTCGTGGTCTTGCCTGCGCCATTGGCCCCCAAGAGCGCCGTGATGCCGCCCTTGGGAACGCTCAGGTCAACACCCTTTACCGCCTGGATCGGACCATAGCGGACATGCAAGCCTCGAATATCGAGTGCTGTTTCCATTTCTTTCCGACCTTACGGTTGTGGCAAGATTGCGGGATCAGCTGTGGTACGCAGCACAAATTCCTTTTCGCCTGCCGCGCTGATCCGGGCCACGACCACGTCGCGAAGAGGCATCCGATCTGTACCGGCGAAGGTGAAGTTGGACATGATGCCCTCACCATTTTCGATACCTGCCATCGCTGCGGTAACCGCCGCAGGATCGGTGGTGCCAGCTGCTGCCACGGCATCCTCAATCATATGGGCGATATCACAGCCGTTGACGTAGTAATTGTTGTCCGGTGTGGTTCCGGTTGCTGCACTGAACCGCGCGATGAAGTCTGCATAAGCCGACCCTTCGTCCGGGAAACCACCCGAAGTGTGGGCAACGCCAGCGACAACGTCACCGAGGCCACGCACGGTAGGCGAATCCAGCACATCACCGCCCATGACTTGCGTATCAACACCGGCACCGCGCAGCGCACGGATGAAGGCCGGGAAGTCAGGCTCCCACGCCCAGGTGACAATCACGTCGGGGGCGGTATCTGCATTCTTGATCGCGGTGACGATGGCGGAGAAATCGGGCTGGTTCAGCGAATAGCTGCTTTCGCCTACGACAGAGCCGCCAAGTGCGGTGAAAGCCTCGCCGAAGTACTCTGGACCGCCCAGCGTGTAGGCGCTATCGGGGGACTTCACCAACCAGACCTTTTCAAATCCCTGCTCACGGGCATGGCCGGCCAGAACGGTGGCCTGTTGATTGTCCGCAGGGTAGCTGCCAAAGACATGATCGCCCACCTGGGTCAGAACGGGGGCCGTTCCGGCAAATGTCATTGTGGGGATGCTGTCGGCGGCGGTGATCTGGGCCGCGGCGATTGTCGGATCGGCATCGGCAGAGGCCACGATGAACTGCGCGCCGTCGTCGATCATTTCCTGCACGACCTTCACGCCTTCGGCGATGTCGGAACGGGTGTCACGCACGATCAGTTCAACCGGAGTAGTACCGTTCAGACCGCCGTTTGCGTTCATTTCGTCGATACAGAACTGGAACCCGGCATAGGCGGGTCCGTCATAGGGCGCCAGATAGCCCGATTGTGCCGACATGACGCCGATCTTGTAGCTATCGGCCATCGCCACGCCGGCAAAGCCGGTTGCCAGGGCCGAGGTAAGAAGAAGGGTATTACGAATCATGATGATAAGTCCTCTGTTGGTTGAGTTTGGTTGGTTTCGCTTATTGCTGCTTTCTGGGCTGTACGCCCTTTGCCGATATAGGCCTCAATCACTTTTGGGTCTGAGCGCACGTCTTCGGGCGTGCCTTGCGCGATGACGGCACCTTGGTGCATCACCACAATCCAGTCCGACAAGCGGTTTACGAACCGTAGGTCATGGTCGATCAGCAGTATGCCGATCCCGCGCGTTTGGCTGACCTCAACCAGTCGATCCGCCAGATCGTCCGTTTCGCTTGGGTTCATCCCGGCTGCAGGTTCATCAAGCAGCAGGATTTTGGGGTCCTGTGCCAGTGCGCGGGCGATTTCGAGCCGCTTGCGCGCTCCGTATGGCAGGCCGTCTGCGCGAAATCCGGCGACATCGCTCAGATCAAAGGCGTCAAGCTCGCGCAAAGTGATCGCGGCGGCGGTTTTGCGGTCGTGTCCGGCGGCCAGCGCGGCAACAAACACGTTTTCATAGGCCGTCAGACCGCTAAAGAGACGCAGGTTCTGAAAGCTGCGCGACACACCGTGGTTGGGTATCTTGTGATGCGCGACGCGGGTCAGGTCGGTCTCGCCCATCTCAGCCGACCCGCTATCGGCCTGATAGGCGCGGGTCAGCAGGTTGACGAGCGTGGACTTGCCCGCACCGTTTGGCCCAATTAATCCGGTGACCCTCCCTGTCGGAGCTTCGAAACTCACGCCTTGGACAGCTTTCACGCCTGCAAAACTTTTGGACAGGTCCGATGCCTTGAGCGTGGCCGGTGCAACGGGCTCAGGTGGGCTTGCGAGTGTCACGCCGGCTGTCAGCCGTTTGAACACATTCGCATCCGCGCCGGGGCCAAGCTCAAAACCGCCGACAATGCCTTGTGGACGTGCCCAGATCACCAGAAGGATCGCCAGCCCCAGAACAATCGTGGTGAGGCCAAAGACCTCGGGCAGAGTGATGCCCAGCACGGTGGCACCGCCTTCGAACTGACGCACCGTGTCCTGCAACAGAGTAACCGCAATCACGCCCACAACTGCGCCGCCGACCGAGGCCATGCCTCCGACGATCATCATCACGACCTGCGCGAAGACCAAACCAAGGTAGAACGACGCGGGCGAAAACGCCCCCAACATATGGCCGTAAAGAGCGCCCGCGACAGCCGCCAATGCACCCGAGGCACACCAGGATAAGAATCGAGTGCGCCGCGCGTAGATGCCCAAAGAGGTCGCCGCATCCGCGTCGTCGCGCGCCGCGCGGGCAAAGAGGCCCCATCGGCTTTCGCGATACCAACGCGCCAGCAGGATTGCGACGACAGCGGCGCCAAGCGCCAGAGCCAGATCGGTCACGCGTGGCACGCCATAGAAGGTCTGGCTGCCCCGGGTAATCTCGCGCGCGGCAATGGCGACCCCATGGGCGATGATCAGCAAACCCAACGTGGCAATCGTGGCCGAGGCCCCAACCAGGCGCGCAATGGCACTTCCAGTCAGCGCAGCAAAGCCAAGTCCTGCAAGGGCGGCCACAGGCAGCGAAACCCAGATCGTTGTCTCATGGCCCACCAGAAATGTTGGAAGATCAGGTAACGCAGAACGTTGTAGCCCGGCAGGCATGGTCAAAATGCCCGACAGATAGGCCCCAAGCGCCAGAAAGGCGCCGTGTCCAAAGGACACGATGCCGGTATTGCCGCAGTATATGGCAAGCGCAACAACAGCGACGACATTCACGCACATCTGCACGGCGATCCGTTCACCAGTGCGTCCGAAAATCAGGGTCAGGCCCGCCACTACGACAAGCAGCACTGCAACAGCCGCGACTGTCCACAGAAGGTTTGACGCGCGCAGGCGACCGGGATGAGCGGTGAGGTTCGCGTCGCTCATTGGACGGGCCCTTCAACAGATACTTGGATTGCCTCCGCAAGCAGATCGGCCCAAAGGTCGATCTCGGCTAGCGCTCCAAGCTGATCGTTGCGGATTTCAATCAGGCAATGCGCCAGATTGCGCCGCTCGGCATGCGCCGGGATGAACCAGTCACCATCAGGTTCGATTTGGTAAGGCTCGTTCACGGCGAGCGCCAAATCAGGGCGGCGGCGCTTGATATGCTCCATCAAGTCTTTGGCGACACCGGCTTTCGCACGGCTTAGAAAGCCTGCGTGCCATGGGCGATCAGCGCCATTCAGACGAGGTGTGTATGAGTGGACCGAAAAAGCCGCGCGCCTCGGATTGCAGGCGAACAGCCGATCCAATGCCGCATCCATCGGGCGAAAGATCTCACCGACCCGCATGGCACGTGCTTCGGCCGTGATGGCGGCGTTGCCCGGCACTGCAACCTGATCGCTGATGACTGGAATTGCCAAATCGCTTTCAGGCGGGCGGTTGCAATCCAATACCAACCGCGAATAGTTCTGGATCACAAGGGGCGCGCCTAACCAGTCCGCCAGCCTGCGTGCGACGGCTTGGGCACCAATGTCCCAACCCCAGTGGCTTTCGATATGCTCGCGCGACAGGCCCAAATCTCCCAGCGCCTCGGGGATGGCATTGCCTGCATGTTCACACAAAAGAACAATGTCAGACGTGCTGTCGGCACCGATAATTTCAATCGGCTCAGGGTCTTTTGACCCAAGTAGGGTTTGCAGTTGCAAATTCATGCCGTTTGCTCTGCGCGGTGAATAAAACGTTTTGTCATCCCAAAGAGATCACGGGGATCATCCGGGTCAGCAATTAGATCCAGCATTTCACTAGGGGCGCCCTGAGCCACTTTTTCACGCAGCCAGCGCATAGCCGAGAAATCCTCGACCGCAAAGCCAACACCGTCAAACACCGTAATTTGATCTACGGATGTGCGCCCGGGCTGTTCGCCCGTCAGCACCTGCCGAAGTTCGGTCACCGGGTGATCAGGATCCAACTGCTGGATGTCGCCTTCGACGCGGGTTTGTTCGGGGTATTCCACAAAGATTTCGCTGCGCAGCAGAATGTCGCGGTGCAATTCGGTTTTGCCCGGGCAATCCCCGCCAATCGCGTTGATATGCAGGCCCGCACCAACAAGATTATCTGTCAGGATTGTTTGATAGCTTTTGTCCGCGGTGCAGGTGGTTACAACCTCTGCACCCTGCATCGCCTCTTCGATTGAGCTGCAGGCCGTCAGGCCAATGCTTTGCCCCTCAAGGTTCGCGATGCAGCGGCGAGTTGCGGAGGATTCAATGTCGAACAGGCGGAATTCGTTGATGCCGCAGACCGAAGCCAGCGCAAGAATCTGAAATTCCGACTGCGCACCGTTGCCGATGATTGCGGCCGTCTGCGCCGTCCTCGGGGCCAGCGCCCGCGTCACCATTGCCGATGTCGCAGCGGTTCGCAATGCGGTCAGCAGGGTCATTTCGGAAAAGAGTTCAGGATAGCCCGTCTCAACCGAGGCCAAAACGCCAAAGGCCGTAACCGTCTGCAACCCGACCTTGGTGTTGGACGGGTGCCCGTTCACGAATTTGAACGTGTAGTCGACACTGTCGGAGGTTGGCATCAATTCGATCACGCCAGCCTTGGAATGGGACGCTACGCGCGGTGTTTTGTCAAACGCAGGCCAGCGTTTGAAGTCCGCCTCGATCATATCGGCCAGTTCGGCAAGGCAGTTGCGGATGCCGTGCCGATGGATCAGCGCCAGCATGTCTTCAACGCTGACGAATGGCACGAGTGCTTTATCCGATGGAACGTTCATCAATAAGCTCCTTCATAGGCGGCGCATTTCTGGGCCGTGTCCATATCTTTGACCGCGTCGATTTCCCCTGCCTTATGCGCCGCATAGACGCTGGCGAATTCTGGTCCGAACCAACCAGTGACAATCGGGTCTGACTGGAAGGCAGCGAGAGCAGTCTCCAATGTTTGAGGCAAGCGGACATAGCCACGCTTTGCCAGTTCCTCAGGGGAGAGAAGCGACAGGTCTTCTTCGGTCGGGGCCGGAGCTTTCAACCCGTCCGCGATGCCTTGAACGCCTGCATGCACAACAGCCGCCAAGGCCAGATAGGGTGAGGCCGCCGCGTCCGCCGCGCGGTATTCGATGTTGAACTGTCTGGCGATGGAGGACGGGTCCTTGGCTGTGACCGGACACACCCGCAAAGACGCTTCGCGGTCGCGGAAACCAAGGTTGTTGTATGCCGCTGACCAACGATGTGGGGTTAGGCGCTCGTAGGACACAACAGAGGGTGCCGTCAGTGCCAGAATGTTAGGTAGGTATTTCAACACGCCTGCGGCAAATCCATCCGTCAGCCTGGACATGCCACAGGGACCATTCTCATCATAGGTCACTGGCTCGCCGTTATCATCGACAAAACTCATATGGATGTGAACGCCATTGCCCACGCTTGCCACGTCGCGGATCGGCGTAAAGGTCGCTGATTCACCGAAATGCAGCGCCGTCGAGCGGGTGAATTCGCGCAGGATCACCGCTTCATCCGCTGACCGGACACCTTTGGCGGGGCCAACCACGACCTCGTATTGATTGGGGCCGAACTCCTTCATGATGCTGTCCGGATTGAGACCATTGTCAGCCAGCACTGCCATCAGCGTTTCGCAAAGCCCTCGCTGCAATTCGAATGCTTCGCGCCCGTATCCTTGATTTTCAATTCTGGACGCACCCTTCAATTGAAATTCATGCTCGAACGCCGAAATCAGGTGGACCCCGGCCACATCATGCAGACGCTCCAATGCTTTTTTCAAGATTGTGCGGGTGCAAAACTCCCAAGGGTCACCCTCCAGCGTAACGATATCCCCTATCATGAAATGCTCGGTCACATCTCCAAAGCGTGCCTTGGCCTCGGCCATCGCGTTAGGCACCAGCAGCAAATCACCAAGCGCGCCAAAGGGGCTTTCGGCGATTGTGTCAAAGCAGGTGATTTGCACATTGGTTGGAGTCCAACCGACACCACGCACAAGACGTTTGTCCAACTGTTCGGCTGGAAAAGCCTTACCGCGCACCTTTCCGGCGACATCGGAGGTTGCGGCAAAAATCAACGGCAGGGTCATTCTTCGTTTTCCTCTGAAGTAAACCGCAATGCGTCCCAGGCTTTGATCCGATCTCGCGTCTGGTCCCAGTTGTCTTCGGCAATGCGTGTCACGATGGCTTCGGTGACAGAAAGTGCTGCCGAGTAGGTGTCCCACAAGGTGCCGCTATCAATTGGCACCGGCATGACCTCTTGTGCGTGTCTGACAATGGGCGAAATCCATTTGTCCGTCATCAAGATAACACGAGCATTCCGGTCGTCTGCAGCGACTTGCGACAATTGTTTCAGGGCCGGTTGGTAACGCCGGAAATCGACGACATAGAGGATGTCACCGTTCCGCATTCGCAGAAGATATTCGGGCCAACCCTCGGGGTTGTCGGGCAGGTGGAACACATCCTTGCGAATTTGACGCAGGTGGAAGGAAAGGTGTTTGGCAATCGTGTCGCTGATCCGCCCCCCTAACACGTAAACGCTGCGCTTGGGGTCAGCCAGAAGCGTGCAAATCTGATCGAACTGATCTTCGGTGATGGCATCGGCAGCCATGGTCATCTGGCTGGCTGACTTGGAAATGAAATCCTCGAGATAGCCACCATGCACAGGCCGTGCCGCCTGATGCAGCTGTACCGGTGAGCGATGCCCTTCCTTCAATTCTGTAATCAAACCGCGTTGGAAATCCTGATAGCCGTCGAGGCCAATCTTGGTCACAAACCGAGAAATGGCCGGAGGCGATACTTCTGCGTGTTTCGCCAATTCCTGAATCGAAGACAGGCCCGCAAAGGGGTAATCCGAAAGGATGGCAGCGGCGAGCTTGCGTTCTCCACTCGTCAGTGTATCGGCTGCTTCTTCGATACGGTCTTTGATCAACATGGCGCTTAGGGTGGTGAAAATTATTTGTCACGTCAAGGCTAAAAGTGTTGACTTAGGAATTTTATTTCCGTTTCTTCTCCTCAACTGAAGAACGACCCGCCCCATTGCCCGCAGATTAAAGGCCACCACGAGAAAGCGACGACAAACATGGATTTGACCCGCAACATCCCCTTAGCACCCGAGCAGTCAGGCCTCCTGTTCATAGATGTACAGAACTTTGCTGCGCATCGTAACGGCGCCGAATTTGAGGGGCTTTCGGATGCTGAGTTTGAGACAAAATACGGCTGGTTCTTTGATCAGCTGAAAACACGCGTCATCCCCAACATGCAGGCCCTGCAGCGGGGATTTCGCGCGGCGGGAATCGAAGTTCTTTACACAACGATCGAAAGCCTGACCAAGGATGGACGCGACCGGTCGCTGGATTACAAGATCACCGGATTCAATGTGCCCAAAGGGTCCTGGGACGGCAAGGTCATTGACGAAATCGCTCCTGACGGGGATGAGATCGTCTTTCCGAAATCCTCCTCCTCTGTCTTCATCTCAACCCATATCGACTATGTGCTTCGCAACCTCGGCGTGAAGCAACTGGTGATCTCCGGGATCGTGACTGACCAATGTGTTGAAAGCGCAATACGGGATGCCTGCGATCTGGGCTATCTCGTGACGCAAGTCACAGATGCGTGCATGACGTATGCCCAAGAGCGCCATGACCATTCCCTTCAAACGATAAAAGGCTATTGCCGTCAGATCACGACCCAGGAATTGCTTGATGAAGTAGGTCAGGGCGTGTGATGCAATCGAGGTCATCACGCTGGGACTGTTGCATTAGTCTGCCGCTTGTTTCAGGTCTGGGAAAAAAGGCTTGTCATTACCCGTAAGCAACTGTTCAAGCGCCACCGTTTCCCTGGGATGATCATCCTGTGCGCGGTTCGTATGTACCTGCGCTATCCGCTTTCCTATCAGGATACCGCTGATTTGCTTGCCGAACGCGGTGTGCTTGTTGATCGATCCACGGATTATCGCTGGGTTCGCAAGTTCGGCCCACAGATCGCTAATGGCATCGAAAGACGCCGCCAATGGGTTGGCCTGAGCTGGCCCGTCCCCTCTCGGCAGACCACTGCGTGATCGCCTGTCGGGCAATAGACGAGACATACATACGTGTTGGAGGGAAGTGGCGGAACCTATGGCGCGCCATCGACAGACACGGACACCTGATCGATTTTCGTCTTACAACAAAGCGCGGTGCAAAGGCGGCTGGAGCCTTTATGCGCAAGGCCATTGAGAAGGCGCGGCTTCATCGGCCGGTCACAATCTGCACGGATAAGGCCCCCCAATATCGGCGTGTGATCCGCCAGATAAACCACAGGTATGACCCGCATCTCGACAGCATCAACCACATTGACAAGAAGTGGCAAAATAATCGGATTGAGAGCGACCAGGCCGCACTCAAGCAGCTTCTGGGGTATCGACAAAGCTCCAGGTCACTCAGTTCCGCGAAAGCAACGCTCCGCGGTATTGAGGCCATACGAACAATTAAGAACCGCCACGTTTACGATATGAAGCCAGGCATCCAAGGTGAGATCGAATTGGTTCACAAACTGTTCGGATTGGCCGCCTCTCTCATCATATTTGCTTCGGGCAGGATCGGTGCAAGCTGCCAGTGTTGAAGCATGGCGCTGAGATACAAAAGATCTATTAGGGCGATAACGAAGAGGACCGAAAAGGTCGTTAATGCTTACCGGCTTCCTACGTGATGGGCGTGCTGTCATTGATAGGAGACTGGATCGAAGACTATAACGAAAACCATCTACATAGCGGCCTGAAATACCCCAGTTCTGGATAAGCGAGGGTGAGGGGCATTCCCAAATCAGGTGGAGCCTGATTCAATATCCGAAAACAAAATCCAACGGATAGGAATGCCCCTCATGAATATCTCTATCACTGCTTTGTTTT
>JAPORH010000172.1 GCA_026710325.1 Litoreibacter sp.
TACCGAATTTAAAATCAAACAAAATCAATGTCCTGCTGGACAATCATCATAGGAGGTTGGGATGACGAGGAAGGTGGCCTTCTTGTCGATGGTAGTGGAGAAGGATTAGTCCGGTATTCTAGGGTGGTACTGCAAAACAACAAGAATTTCTACGAAACTTAACAACAGCTAAGTCCTGAAAGCGGACGTTTCAAAAAAACAACGAACTCTTTACGGAGACACCGCTCCGATCAGCATCCCGCGCGTTTCTCTCAACAACTTCCGCGTCATCGCGCGTTCGAAATCCTCGAACCCTTGCGCGACCTCGATAAAGGCGTTGTGGCCTTGAATGACAAGCTTCCGAAAATAGGCGGACAGGTCCATGATCTCCATCTGCCGCTCGTCGCGGCCGACGGTCAGGTCGCTGCCGATCACCAGCGCATTGATATTGCGGCCCGCAAGGCGCTCCCGCGCCACTTGCGGCTCAGGACCCACGTTGCTTTTGCCGTCGCCGGAGATGTCGAGCGTGTAGCCCCAACAGGTTGGCGCGCGCGCAAAAAGCGCCTCGCCATAGAGAAGCGCCTCGCCCAATCCGGTCGAGTCTGATCCGCCCCCACGACGCGCGCCACGAAGTTGCTCCGCAAAGCCAGCAACGGCTTCGGGGCTGTTCAACGCCGTCCAGTCGACCAAAAGGCGCTGCGCGTTCAGCCCGGCCCATTCATAAGCTGCGGCCCAAATGGGTGTCTCCGGCGCTGACAGGATCTGGTCCTGCACCTCTGCGTTCATCAACGCTTTTGCCAGCCCCTCGACTTGTAACCGGTATTCCACCGCATCGACCGAGCCGGAGACATCCATGCCCAAAGCCAGCGCCAAGCGGCAGGCCGCGTCAGACGGCGCGGCCCATAGAAGCGCGGCGCAAAGGCAAAGAAGCCTTACCAATGACCGGTGTTTTCCATGCTGGCCCAAGGCTCCTGCGCGGGCAGGCTTTCGCCCATTTGCAGCAGCTCGACCGAGACATTGTCAGGGGAGCGCACAAAGGCCATATGCCCGTCGCGGGGCGGGCGGTTGATGGTGATGCCTGCGTCCATCAACTCCTGACACTTCTTATAGATATCCTCGACCCGGTAGGCGAGGTGGCCGAAATGGCGGCTGTCAGACGGCAGCGCATCGTCGCCGTCCCAATTATAGGTCAGCTCCACATCCGCGCGCCCGTCTTCCTGGCCCGGGGGGCACATGAAGACCAGCGTGAAGCGCCCGCCCTCATGGTCGGTGCGGCGGCGTTCTTTTAGACCCAACAGCTCGTAGAATTTGATCGAGGCGTCGAGGTCTTTGATCCGGACCATCGTGTGCAGATATTCGATTTTCATAGCGGTTTCTCCTTTGTCTTGAACCTAGTCGGCAGAACGCGCGGGGCCAGCCTCGGTTCCGATAATTGCGTCGCGGTCTTCTGGGCGTACCTCGTGATGGATCAGGGCGGAGCGGCTGACCAGCGTCACCGTGATGAAGGCCACGTATAAGAGCAGGTACCACGACCCCATCTTGGCGAAGCTCACCATCTCCCACCTGGCCTGGCCCGCATAGACCCAGGTGGCGGTGACGGTGGTCCCGATGAACTCAGCCACCCAAAGCACAAACCCGCACATCAGCGCGGCCAACGGCATTGGCATCCAGCGGGGCGTTTTGCCTGCAAAGAACCAGACCTTCGTGCGCCCGAAGATCAGGACCGATGCAATGAACAGCCCGATGCGGATGTCATAGGTGAAGTGATGCGCGAAAAAGTTGACGTAGCAGAGCGCACCAAACAGGAAGGTCAGCCAGAGGGGCGGGTAGGGGGCATAGGCCATGTCAAAAATCCGCGTGGCCCGCGCCACGTAAGACCCGACGGAGGCATACATGAAGCCCGAAAACAGCGGCACGCCCCCAATCATGATCCAGGCCTCTTCCGGGTAGGACCAGCTGCCTTGGGCCACCTTGAAAAACTCCATCACGGTGCCGGTCAGGTGGAAGATGACGATCACCCGCGCTTCCTCCCAGCTTTCCAGCTTGGTCCAGAGCATGAAGGCCTGCGTGACGATCGCGAAAATGAACAGCCCGTCAAACCGGCTGATCCACCAGTCCGGCTGCCAGATTGCCTTGGAGATCATCAACGCCGCCAGAAACAGCAAGCCAAACAAGGCCGCCCAGGCCTGTTTGGCGAAGAACATCACCACCTCGGACGCCCAGCCCGGCAGGCGCGCGCGCAGCCGCTCGCCCAGGCCCCGTTCCAACGCGCGTGTGCCCCAATCTGCCATGCCCCGCACTCTAGCCCGCCCGTGCCCCGCTGCAACGCCATTCTCTTGGGGATAACTCCACACATTATCTTGATCTCGGGCGCCCTTTGCCCGCAAGATATAGGCTTACACACGCAAGAACGAGGCCCCGAAATGCCCATCTCCGCCGAGCAAGCCCAGGAAATCGAAGACCTCCGCGCCACCACCGCGCCCACGCTGCGCGCCACCGTGCCGGGGATGGAGGCGCATCTCTACAAGGCCATCCCGGTGCTGGATCACGGCTTCATCCGGGTGATCGACTATATGGGCGACGATTCAGCTATCTGTCAGGCCGCCCGCGTCAGCTACGGCAAGGGCACCAAGTCGGTGCAAAACGACGAGGGTCTCATCCGCTACCTGATGCGCCACTGGCACTCCACCCCGTTCGAGATGTGTGAGGTCAAGCTGCACGTCAAGCTGCCCGTCTTCGTGGCGCGGCAATGGATCCGGCACCGCACAGCCAACGTCAACGAATACTCCGCCCGCTACTCGATCCTCGACCGCGAATTCTACATCCCCGCGCCCGAGCATCTCGCCGCCCAATCCGTCATCAACAATCAGGGCCGCGGCGAAGCGCTCACGGGGGAGGAGGCCGACCGCGTGCTGCGCTACCTCAAGGACGACTCCATGCGCGCCTATGATCACTACGAGGAGATGATCAGCGAGGACGGCCAACAAGGCCTCGCCCGCGAACTCGCCCGCATGAACCTGCCGGCAAACATTTACACCCAATGGTACTGGAAGGTGGACCTGCACAACCTGTTCCACTTCCTCCGCCTGCGCGCGGATTCACATGCCCAATACGAAATCCGCGTCTACGCCGACGCCATCTGCGACGTTGTCAAAGACTGGGTCCCCGCCGCCTACGGCGCGTTCGAGGACTACCGCCTGGGCGGCGCGACCTTGTCCGGCAAAGCGCTGGACTGTGTGCGGAGGATGCTCGCCGGAGAAGAGGTCACGCAGGAAAGTTCCGGGATGAGCAAAGGGGAATGGCGGGAGTTTGAAGAGTTATTGCGCAAAATTTAGTCACTTTTATCCGCATATTAGTCACAAATCTGTTTGATTTGCTTGAGCTATCAACGTATACTCTGCGCGTGGGGGCGGGCGCGCCGTCCGACGACAGCTGTAGTCTTCAGCGAATTAACTCGCGGAGTACATCAATGATAAAGCTGGGGAAAAAAGACGAGAAGCTCCAGATCGGAGCAAACGTTGATCCAGTAGATGTTGAAGAGGCAATCCCTGTTGTAGTTGTGCGCTCAAAAATAGAGCGCTTCGGGGATGTCTTTGTGTTGTTTAGTGTGACTTTATTCGCGACGATAGTGGGGGGCTGCATTTTGAGCTGGTTATTTTAATTCAGTTTCAGAGACTTCTCCCCCAGAAGGCGTCGATTTAAATAGCACCGCACGAGTTGTTGCGCGGTGCTATTTTTATTTTACCAGGCGGATGTCTGGTTCAACTCTCGGAACATCAATCATAAATTCCACTTCAATTCTTTCGCCATTTGGTCGCTGAGCGTAAAACGTCATACCATTACCGATGTGCTTCGCAACAGACTCATAGGTCATGATGGCCTCGCGCACTACGTCAGTTATGGAGCTTGCTGACGTCAATTCCTTTAGCTCTTCGAGCCTGTTAATTGTTCTTTCGGGGAATGCTAATGTTAGTCGCTTCGCCGCCATTTCTCGATCTCCTGCTTGAGCCAAAGACGCGAGAAATCCCTCGCCCGCCGCTTGACCGGAAGGCTTGGTGGTCTCCAGAGGACGAGGCTTTCGCCGCATCTTGGCCGAATATGTGGACTCGCGTGGTTCTTGCTGCCTCAGTTTTTAGGGATCTTTGCGTCCCTGTGGGGAAATTTATACATTTTTATGGCATTTCTATCAACTTAAATGTGAATAAAAGATGTTTTTTAGTGATTTTTTTTGCAAAAAAATGCCTATTTTGTATATTATACTAAAAATTGCCTATATCTAGTAATTTTGTTTTAGTGTTTTTTTAGACTCGACTAGTTACCACTTTGCTTTTCGAGTTACTTTATTTTACCTTTTGGTTAAATAAAGTTTAGATTTAGTGAGTCAAAAAGACTAACTTTTGACATCTTTTGTAAATCGCTCTAGTCTTTTGGGGCTAATTCATGTGAACTTGGCGAGCTCGAGATTGATGGTAAGCTATTGCATAAAGAAATTTATGCAGAGCGATGCGTGCGTGTGCGTAGGGTAGGTACTATGGCCCGCTATTCTGCCGCTGAAATTGAGATCGGGGTAGTCTTCCCGATAGTAGCTTTCCACGACCTTGGGTTGTGCCGCGCTCGTGTCGGGCGCTTCGCGCGTTCGACATAGAAACTGTCCACTGGACGCTTTCCGAGACGGCTTGCACCCTTCGGTTCTGGCACGACGCACAGAACAGATCGGTCACTTTTGGAATTGCGTTACTGTCAACTCGATTAAAGCTGGGGAGGTGAAGCGACCAGACGAAAAACCCTACCGAAACCGCCGCGCCCTCTGCATCTGTTTCAGGCGCAGAACCAGAGCTTTCTCCGCGCTCCAATCCTCGGGCAACCCTTCCGGGTATCCCAGCTCTCTATGCAGGCTGGACATGAATTGCGCTCCGTAAAGCGCTTGGCCAACGGGTGGGGATTGCAGCACGGCGGCGCTGATCATGGCGGCGGTGACGAGCCAGCCGGCGACCATAGCCGTCACGCTCACCCCGTCGCGCAGGCGCAACACAAAGACACCAAACAAAAGGGGCAGGGCCGTCGCTATGACGCCGCCCGTCACGAGGGCCCGGCGCGTTTGCGGGCTCATGCCGTCGCCCGTCTCAGGGAAAAGGGCTGCGTCCATTCCCGGCACCAATCGCACCACGAGGATCAGGACAATCGCGGCCACCAGCGTGCCCCACGCGGTCGCGCGTAGAACGGTGCTCAGTTCGACCTTCCAGGACGTCTCCTCCGCCGGGCGGGTCACGTAATGGGCATCCGCACCAATGAAGGGGTCGGACAGGTCCACGATGGTCGTCGGGGCCTCCCGCTTGCGTTTCAGGTAATTGGCCACAAAAATCGTCAGCGCCCCGTAGCCGATGGCAAAGGCGTAGGTCTTGTTGCCAATCACCCGCCACGGCTCAAACCCCGCGACGCGCCACAGGCTGATCCCAAGGGTTTGCAACCCAAAATCGAGCGCGCCCAGCAGGATCATCAACACGCCGATTGCTTTGAAAAATGTGGACATAAGGCAGGCCGGATCACGATTGTTTCGCGTCTCGTAACAACAAAACCCGGCGAATTTGGGCCAAGAACATGTCCTGTCGTGGGCCAGTTTTTAGAACGGTGCCTAGCGCTGTTTCAGGCTTTGCACGATTTCCGCATTCTCCCGCTCCCACATTTTGAAGCGCAAATAGGCCTGTGCATTTTGCGCAGGCGTGATGCGTGCGCCGGGCGCGCGCGCCGCCTCATCGAGGAACAGCGCCTTGGCCTGCTGGTAGCTTTCATTGCACGCAAAGCGCTGCGCCTGGGTCAGCCGCCCGTGGATCGCCTCCTCACCGCATTGGTAATAGATCGCGAGCAGTGTCAGAAGTTCCATCATGTGGGTCAGCCTAGCAGCTGCGCCGGGCTGTTGCGCTCACATCTGCGGCACCGCGCGGGTGCTATGCTGAGGCGCCCAAAACGCGGGCCTTCATCCGTGCAACATCCTCGGGGTGGGCGGCCTCCCATTCTTTGAAGCGCAGATAGGTGGCTTTGTTCATCTCCGGCGTCATTTTGCGGCCATCTGCGAGGAATTTCTTCTGCTCTTCTTTGTTCAGGAACATGACTTTCACCTGCTCATAGGTCACGCTGCACAGCAGGGCTTGTCTGGCATTGAGTTTGGCCGTCTCAGCGACGGCGCTGCAGAAGTAGTAGGCGGTCAGAAGTGTAATCGGGTCAGCCATAGGGTGGCTCCTTCGCTTGGTTGCGTTGGTCCTCCCTCGTGATTTCAAGCTATTCCGCGTTGCAGAATTTGCTGTAAATCTATGCGGATAATTTAATGCATACGTGCAAAAGTTGCTGGTTTTGGTCGTTTCTTGTGCGCTTGCCAAAAGAATGGTCAGTTCGAGGTCTCTGGGAGGGCTCGATTTGCCGGGATGTCGCGTATAACCCCGCGTTGAATTCTGTACAAAATGGGATTTGGGTCTCCGAAAGTGACCCCATTTTGTACATTTTCGGGCTCGGGCTCCCCTGCGCGCTGTTAATCATAATGATTCTTTAACATTGCTTAACACGCGCCCGCCCCGCATCGTTGATGCGTTCATACGTATTAATTTTGCATGTTTTAGGGGTAAGGAAATGAGATTTTCTGTTGTTTTTCTGATAGTTGTGCTGTCTTCCTTCGCAGCCAAAGCCACACCGCTGGACGCGTTTTCCATTAGCTTCAAAGCCCAACTCACCCACATCATGTACCTTATCGACCACGACGGCACCCCCGAAAATTCCGCTTCTGGTCAATGGCTTAGCCCCCAAAACGCCCGCCACGTCACACCTTACGGCGTCGCTACGGGGGATATCATCGAGGAACGGATCCACTTCGCGCGTCGGAACGGCGGGTTGCATGCTCAATGCTCAGCTGTACTCGCTTGCGCAGGTCACTACGACGTCCCGCTCGAGATACGCCCGTTCTATCAACTGTCTGATGGAGCCAATGTCAGCACGATGTTTGAATTCGCCCGCGGAGAAATCTATGAAGACTGGACCATGGGACCACAGGTTTTTTCTGACGGCCACTTTAGCGCTGTGACGTTTTCGAGAGGTTTCAGCAAGTGGCGGTTTTTTGACGTGAGGATTGAACCGGTGTCTTTGTCTTCTGCACGTTTGAGCGCTGAAGTCCCTTTATCACCCAGCTTGGCGTTTCTATTGGCCGGGGCAGGTAGTCTTGTCTGGTTCGGTCGAAAAAAGCGAACCTAGGATTGTCGAAGCCGCAACCTACAGTAACGGCTTCAGCATTTTCAAATTTCTTTTAGTCCAGAGCGACCAGATCGCCTGCGGACTGACGTCCGTCGCGGCCTTCGATCATCTCGTACTGAATTTTTTGGTCGTCACGAAGACCGGTCATGCCGGCGCGTTCGACAGCGGAAATATGCACAAACACATCCTTGCCGCCATCATCGGGTGCAATAAAGCCGAAACCCTTTGTTGTGTTAAACCATTTTACGGTGCCAGTGGCCATCCCGTTTCTCCTTCTGCTTCCGCCCAGATTATCCGACGGATTGGTGGCTGTCAGTCTTACTTTGGACATCCGCTTGAAGAAGAGGGTCGAAACGTAAAGTCTGTGTCACGCCCTGAACATAGTTGGTTAATGTAAAAAATCAACGACAAGCCCTTTGCTTTAAGGGCTAGGCGGAGTATCGCCGAGGTTAAGTTGAAGGCAAAAAGGAGCGGTTTTCGTGAAGTTATATGGCATCAAAGCGTGCGACACTTGCCGTAAGGCATTGAAATCGCTTGAAGCGGCGGGCAACGAGGTTGAATTTGTTGACGTAAGGGAAGCTCCGCTCGAGCCGAGTGAGTTAAGGCGGTTTGCTGAAAAATTTGGCGAAGCGTTGACAAATACGCGTTCGACAACCTGGCGCGGGCTGAGTGATGCGGAGCGTGCGCGCCCGCAATTGGAGCTTTTGACGGAGAATCCCACTCTTATGAAGCGCCCGGTGATTGAAACCGACGAGCTCTATTTGGGCTGGAAGAAGGACGTCCAAGACGCCCTTCTTTAATCGATGTTACCTACGTAAATCGGGGGCGATTGCTTCCTCTGAAAGCTGTGCGACCACTTCATCAAGCGCAACAACCTCGGTTTGCTTCTCACCAAGGCGGCGGATGGTCACTGTGCGATCCTCCACCTCTTTCTTCCCGACGGCTAGAATGACGGGCACCTTGGCGACAGAGTGTTCGCGGATTTTATAGTTGATCTTCTCGTTCCGCGTGTCGGCCTCAGCTTGGAGCCCTTTGGCTTTCAGCGCCTCTACGATTTCGGCGACATAGTCATCCGCATCAGAAACGATCGAGGCAACAACAACCTGCCGTGGCGCGAGCCAGAAGGGCAGGCGGCCGGCGTGCTGTTCGATCAAGATGCCAGTGAACCGCTCAAGCGAGCCGAACAGAGCCCGGTGCAGCATGACGGGCGCCAGCTTTTCGCCGGTTGCAGACACGTAGGTCGTATTGAACCGCTCGGGCAGATTGAAATCGACCTGCAATGTGCCGCATTGCCAGTCGCGTCCGATGGCGTCGCGCAACACGTATTCCAACTTCGGCCCGTAAAACGCGCCTTCGCCCTCGAATATTGTATATTTCATACCCGCTTGATCGAGCGTTGTGCGCAGGGCGTCTTCTGACAGGTCCCAGCTTGCATCATCACCGATCCGGTTTTCGGGTCGAGTCGACAGCTTCACATGGACATCTTCGAAGCCAAAGTCTTTGTAGATCGACAGGACCAGCTCATTGACCTTGAGGCATTCCTCTGTGAGCTGTTCAGGCGTGCAATAAATATGCGCGTCGTCCTGGGTGAAGCTGCGCACGCGCAGCAGGCCATGCAGCGCGCCTGACGGTTCATAACGATGCACCTTACCGAACTCGCCGATCTTCAAGGGCAGGTCGCGGTAGCTTTTGATGCCCTGATTGTAGATCAACATGTGACCGGGGCAGTTCATCGGTTTCAGCGCATATTCCCGGTCGTCTTGGGTTGCAGCCAGAAACATGTTTTCGCGGTAGTTCTGCCAGTGACCCGATGTCTCCCACAGGGCACGGTCCATGATGTCGGGGGAGTTTACCTCTACATAGCCCGCTTTTTCCTGCCTGCGGCGCATATAGCCGATCAGGTTTTGGAACATGCGCCAACCGGGCGGGTGCCAGAAGACCGATCCGGGCGCGACCTCTTCAAAATGGAACAGGTTCATTTCCCGACCGAGACGGCGGTGGTCGCGTTTCTCGGCTTCTTCTAGAAAGGCGAGGTAGTCTTTCAGCTTCTCTTTGTTCTGAAACGCCACGCCATAGATGCGTTGCAGCATCGGGCGGTCGCTGTCGCCACGCCAATAGGCGCCGGCCACGCTCATAAGCTTCCAGCTGTCGCCGGGCACCTGACCTGTGTGCTGCAAATGAGGGCCACGGCACAGGTCTTGCCAGTCGCCATGCCAATACATGCGCAACGGCTCATCGCCCGGAATGGCGTCTATCAGCTCGACCTTATAGGGCTCGTTATTGTCTTCGTAGAATTTAACGGCGCGGTCGCGCTCCCAAACCTCAGTGCGGACCGGGTCGCGGAGATTGATGATCTCCTTCATCTTCTTCTCAATCGCGCCGAGGTCTTCAGGCGTGAACGGCTCTGCGCGGTCGAAATCGTAATACCAGCCATTTTCGATGACAGGGCCGATGGTCACTTGCACGTCAGGCCAGATGGCTTGCACAGCTCGCGCCATGATGTGGGCGAGGTCGTGGCGAATGAGTTCGAGGGCAGGGGCCTCGTCCTTCATTGTGTTGATGGCGATGGAGGCGTCCTCGATGATAGGCCATTGCAGGTCCCAATGCTCGTCGTTGACCGTCGCTGAAATTGCTTTCTTTGCCAGCGATGTCGCAATAGAGGCCGCGACTTCGGCAGGGGTGACACCGGCGTCGTATTCACGCGCGTTGCCGTCAGGAAATGTCAGGGAGATAGAGGCCATCTGGGGCGAGCTCCTCGTCTGTTTGGCGCCTACAAAACGCCCGGTTGCGGGTTATGTGGCAGTCCTTTTACACCCGGTCGCGGTCAGGTCAACCGTCGCGTTTGGTATACGTCGGTATGCTCTATTTTCGACATTTAGGCGCTCATTTGCGACAATTTGGCATTGCGACTCGTGGTCAAAAGTGATCTAACGTCTCCTATAGGAAACTTCGGAAACAAGATGTGAGAGCAGATATGCCCGCCTATAATACTAAGTTCGAGCTGACCCCTGATGATTTGGAGCTGATCGAGGGCGCGTTGCGCGAAAAGCAGCGTGAAATGACGAAAGCAGCGGCGCAAGGGTGTGAGGTGAACCAGGTTGCTGCGCGCGACACGCATGACCTGCTGGGACGTTTACATAATCAAAAAGTGTTCTATCGTCCCAAAGCACAGGCCTATATCGGCGGTTGAAAATTACTGAATTCCGGTTTTGCGGCGCCCCCTCGAGGCGCCGTTTTGTTTTTTGAAACTAGCCTGCGAAGAAAACTTGGCTCGCAAGAACCAGCACGCAGATCCAGCCCAATGTAAAGATGATCGGACGCGCCGGAAACTTGGCCCAGCCGGTTATGTAGCCCACGGCATGTGCCACGCGCAGCCCGAGGAATGCAATGCAGCTCCAGTAGGTCACGGCGTTGAACCCGCCCATCCGATCCAAGACCAGCACGATCACAGCGAAGGGCAAGAACTGTTCCAGCAGGTTGAGATGCGCGCGATAGGCGCGGTGTACCCAGGGTCGCTGGTAGGATGGGTCTGGCGGGCGCGTGAACCCGTCAGGTGCTTCGGGTGGGATAGAGTCTTCGGGCGCGGTATTGACGCCAATGATGTATGGCATCCAGAGACTGGCCGCGAGGATGCAGAGGCAGGTCAGAATGCCGAGTTCGGTTGGGAGTTCCATGCTAGCCCCCATATCCGAATTTGGCCGGCTGGCCCGTCTCAAGATAGGTCTTCAGTCCGGCGGCCATACGATGCCAGCCATCGGCCACACCTTCTTGCCCAGCCGGAATATCATAATGCTCGATCGCGAGTTTGCAGAACTCCCCTTGCGGCTCGATTAAGTAGTCAAACCGCGAATGCGTCATATCGGGCCCGTCCCATTTCGGCTCGAACGTGGCGGAGTAGAGCGTTTTCGGCTCCTCACGCGTTTTTGTGCAGATTAGCATCACTCTTCCATCTGGCGAGTAATAGGTGAGTGTGTTGCCCTCAATCGTGATCTTATCTGCGACGAAGTGGTATTTCGCTTCTTCTTCAGGGTCGGTCAGCGCATCCCAGAGTGCATCTTGGGTGCAGCGAATATAGGTCTCCATCCGGAAATCAGGTGTGCGCCGTGGAAAGGCGCGTTTTCCTTGCGGGTGCGAATCCCGCCCAACAATTG
>JAPORH010000234.1 GCA_026710325.1 Litoreibacter sp.
GTGGCCAAGGTGAGGATTGAGGCACCGGTAAAGGGCGAAAGCCACCGGAAAACAGCAACTCCCCGCACCTACAGCAGGGCGCGCCTCTCCCTGACTCTACTTTTTACGCAGCGAATGGATCACATGATGGTAATTGACCACATGACTGTGGCTGCCCTCTCGGCAGGCCCGCCCCCGTTCAAGCGTCATCAGGGCGGTGCCGCCCAAAAATAACTCTAACCGATCATCATAGAGCCGAACCCGCAGCCGATGTCCGATGAGCCGTGACGGGACGGTGTAGAACACCTTGCGCAAGAGGAAGCCGCCAGAGGAGGTGACGCGCAGCGTGACCTCTTCGTAATCCGTGGTCCGACGTGCCGGCAGGGGCCGCAGACTTGCGCGTTCGGCGTCGATGCGCCTGGCATGACGCGCATTGATCCGACCAACGATCTCATCGATGAAACACCTATAGGCGGGCAGATCCTCGAAGTCACGCGATCCCCGCATGATCAGCGCATCCTCAATGGCGCGCTTGAGATGCCCATTGGGGCTCTCGATGGAGCCGTTCTCATGTGCGATGCCCTTGTTGTTGCGTGTCGGGGTCATGCCATAGTGCTGACACAAGGCATCAAAGCGGTCGGTCAGATCGTCCCTGGCGGCCTTGTCCAGATTTTTGAAAGCCGCTGACAGGCTGTCGGTGCGATGGTCGCGGGGGACGCCACCAAGCGTCCAGAGGGCATTCTGCAAACCCACTGCCAGCGCGACATAGCTCTCGCCGCCCAGAACCACATGGGCGTGCTGGAAGCCGCTATAGGCCAGCCGGAAGTGGTACAGGCGATGGTCCAGCAGCTCACCAGCAATGGTCACGCCCAGTTTGCCCATGCCTGTGAAGTCCGACAGGCCCATCTTGCCCGGTTCGTGCGTTTGCCGGAAGATCACCTCCTGTTCGGGGCCGTGCTCTGCCTTCCAGGCTCGTATCCGCCGTTCCAGAGTGCGGCGAAAGCCTGTACCCAGCTCCGGATGCCGACGCTGGACTTCCTCAAAGACAGCAATGGGTCTGATCCCCGGGCATTCCTGCAGCATTGGAATAACCTCTTCGTCAAAAATATCCGCCAGCGGATCGGGGCGTCGGCGGCCCCGGGATGCCTTCTTCTGAGAGGGTAAAACTGGATCAGCTTTAATGCGATACCCCGTCGCAGAACTGATGCCTGCCTTCGCCGAAGCTACGGGAACGGAATGAGTAGTGTTGAGCGTCATAAAGAGCCTCATTTGTTGGTCGGTTACATGACGGCCCGGCATGAAAGATCTCCCTGTTTGGAAATCGCTCAATAACCGAACCAATCCCGACCGAAAGACATGCCCCGAACGAGGCAAAATGAGGATTTGGTATCGCTCCAGTCGGGCTAAGCCCTCCCTGCGCGACACCAAATCCTCATTCTCATCTTGATTGACGCTGGACTCTCATCTTGTTTGTCGCGCTGCACGCCAATCAAGCCTTTCAGCTCTTTGGGTGCTGCGGCGGGATCAAAGACATAGAGCCGCTTTGATGGCAAATCGCGGATGCGGGGAATGAAGCGATACGCCAAAAGCGAGGTGACGGCAAAAACATGATCTGTGAAGCCTCCGGTATCAGCGTATTGCTCTTTGATCTTTTTGCCGGTTGCATTCATCAGCAAACCATCAAGGATGTAGGGTGCCTCTCCTACAGTTGCCGGGATATTCTGCGTGGCAAACGGCCCAAACTGATCTGAAACATGCGTATATGCCTTCAAGCCTGGATCGTTGCCATACTTGACATTGATAAGGTTCATCGCTTCCTCTTGACGGGTGGCCGGGAAGAATTGACCGTCGCTGGAGGCTGTGACGCCAGCACCCCAAAATTGCGACATGGGTAATGTTGATTGCGCTTCGATCACCATGGCAAGTGCCCGATTGATCGCATCGCTTTCCATGTGCCACCGTGATATACGCGAGAGTTGGAAATACTCGTGGGTGTTGGATGCCTCTGCCATTTTGCTCAGCCCGAGATTCAGGCCCTCTGCCAGCAGGACATTCAGCAAGCCAATCTTATCCTTGCACGGAACGCCTGTTCGCAAATGTGTAAAGGCATCTGTAAACCCGGTAGCCTTGTCAACATCCAGCAGGAGATCTGTGATGCGAACTTCGGGAATTCGGCGATACAAATCCAATACCAACTGATCTGCTTCAGCAGGCACGTTAGCTGTCAATCTATCGAGCTTGAGAGTGCCATTTTCGATTGATCCGCCGGGGATCGCCCCGTTTCTGGCAGCCTGAGCCAACCGTTCAAGCCCATCTTTCAAACGAGCCTTACGATCATCCAACCATTCATGCGGCTCAAACGGAATACTCAAGCGTGGCGTATTTTGCACGGCAGAGAGGGATACCAAGGCCTGCTTCAAGTCCGCGTATCGCCGCGAATGGGGCAACCAGATGTCACCGGACCGGAACGCATCACGCATGTGGAACAGGACAGCGACCTCCCATAATCTGTGGGGATCGGTCTCCTGTGCCTGAAGGTGGCGGTACCATTTCGAGTTGCGCCGCAGGAATGTTGTCGGTCGGCTAGCACTGCTCTTACCGGTACGAACAATATGAGCCGCTTCCAGCAGCGGCTGTGCGATAGGCGCTGCCTTGATTTTCAGAGCGGACAGCATCCTTGGAGCATAGCGCCGGAAACGGTGAAAGCCCTGTGCCACATGGGCCAACGGCTCAGCAGCCATCGTATCTGTTAGATGCGTTGCGGTGGCGACAAGCTGTTTGAGAACATCCCAGCCGCCTACAGCAAGAATGGCGTTTTCAAGCGGCGCATCATCTTCCTTTGCCCCAAGCAGAGCTGACCCCAAGTTGGAAAAGCCACGCAGAGTTGTTTTCAAGGCCGTCTTTGAATCTGCAAATTGCGTGTCGCAGAGCTTCTTTGCATCTCTCCAAGTCTTCCCAACCACCCGATCATGAGATTCTACGATTGCGTCGGCAATGGCCGCAGACCATTCCACAGCACAAACAGCGATGATCGCCAGTCGCCGATTGCTGGTGATATCACGCAGACCGTCGGTAAAGTACCGCTCGCCCTGGCGGCGCAAGTGTGTGACCCGGTGGGGTGGAACATCTTCGAGAAGATCAGGGGACAGTCCTAGCCCCTGCAGGAATTCCAAACGATCCAGAAGCCGGTTGATATCGGCAGAGTTATTCCCGACCTCGAATTGGCGCAGCCAGACAAACCGGCTGACACGGCCGTCAACGTCTTCTGTCAGCGTCTCGTCCAGTCGCGTTTTGCTGGGCGCGCACAACCGATCCACAATGCGGGCCTCGATACGGCGTTCGGCCTCAACCAATGCATCAGCACACAATCTTTCGACCGATGATACAGCGGGCACGATAATCTGTGTTCTGCGACATTCCTCAACAAACCTGCGTGCCAAACCCTCGTTGGATTTTGCACCTTCCGCTTCATTTTCAAGCCAAGTCGTCAAATCACGCGCGCCTCGCCCCGTAAACATTTTGTAGCCGTAGATGTCTCTCAGATCGATCAGATGTCGCCGCCGAGTCACATCGGTTTCAGCGTATCCCGCCAAATCAATGCCCTTCACACCAATCTGTGCGGCTACAAATTCGGCCATTTCCAGGGGAATAATCTCACCAGAATTCAGCAGGCGTCCTGGGTATCTGAATGCGCAAAGCTGAAGTGCAAACCCGAGCTTGTTGTGGGCACTGCGTTGCGTGCGGATATGCTCAATATCATCATCGGCCAACGTGTAATGCCGCAGCAATGAAGCTTCATCTGTTGGCAAATCAAAAAGAGCGGTACGAGTACGGTCCGTCAAAATCTGGCGTCTTGGCATTTCAAATTGTCCTTGTTAATCATTAGTCTGTTCAGGACAAAACCAGCACCAGTAAAATCAACGGCTTGCAAGGTGAAAATACCGGGAGGTTCAATTGGGACAGCGCGCAGCCATCTACGCAAGAGTTTCGACGACTGATCAGTCCTGTGATCGGCAAGTGGCTGACCTGACCGCTTTTGCCGAGCGCGGCGGATATGAGGTCATCGACATTTTCCGAGAAACCGCGTCTGGCACCAAAGCGAACCGCACGGCCCGCAGCCGGATCATGAAGCTTGCCCAGGCCCGCGAGATCAATGCCATTCTCGTTACAGAGCTATCTCGATGGGGTCGATCAACCCAAGACTTGCTTGAAACGCTGGATCAATTGGCCGGTTGGAAGGTTTCGGTTGTTGCTATGAGCGGCATGACATTCGAACTCGACACACCGCACGGACGCATGATGGCCACGATGCTAGCAGGGATTGCACAGTTTGAGCGGGATCTGCTCAGCGAGCGTGTCAAATCTGGCCTCGCCGCTGCCCGTGTGCGCGGCAAGAAGCTCGGACGTCAGCCCGGCCAACGCCCAAAATCCGATAAACTCGCCCCTCAAGTTGTTCAGGCCGTCGCCGACGGGCGCTCTTACCGCTGGATCGCGCGCGACCTCGGCATCTCCAAGAATACAGTCACCGACATCATAAAACGGCACCGTCAATCATCGTGATGGGCAGCAACTCCAGACATTCATGCATCTTGCACAGAAATGGGAAGGAGAGCCCATGTTGTAGGATGCCGCAAGGCTGTTGAATGGAGGCTTAGCACATCATGCAGACTTTACCGGAAGGCAATGTGCAAATTGGTTGTAACCAATTGCTAAACGCTGCCATGCTTGATGATGAACGAGAAGCCCGTTCAGCGAGGCGAGCCGATTTCTGTTCATAAAGGTAAATTCGGAGTTAAAGTGAACTAGGCTTAAAGTTGGCCTGACACCCGATGGAATTGGAGACCGAAATGGGCAGACGTATCATGCTAATGTCAATCGACACGCTACGTTCTGACGCTATTGCTACGAACCCATATCGCGATTCCATTTCCCGTTTCGATTCGAATACACAAACCAAAACTCCAACCCTGGACCGCTTGTGCGCGAAGGGAACGTTCTTCCCCAATTGCCAAGCCCAAGCCCCTTACACGACGTCTTCTCATGGCTCTATGCTGACAGGGTACTGGCCTCACAATCACGGCATTCGTGAATACTTCTTCACACCGCTTCACGAAAACATTGACACGCTGTTCAACCATTTTAACCGGGCCGGGTTCGTCACCATTCTTGCAACAGATTTCCCTACATTGATTGGACCCATCCTGGGCTTTACGGAAGATGTGGATCATTTCATCGATGAAGATGACGGCTCGTTGCGTGAATTGCTAGTCGAACTCTCGGACCAGAATGTCTTCTGTTTCTGGCATTTTGCCGATCCGCACATGCCCTATGGTCTATCGAGCATCGAACGCGATGGATGCGATTTCGCTGAGACGACGGGGCATGTCATGAAATTGGCCGGTTTAGAAGCCACCAAACCGGCGAGCGAAGACTGGCTTCTGGAAAGTAATAGAACCGATGAAGAGCGCAGCTTGCGGCTGGGGTATTACGATGCAGCAGAACGTCTCTACGCCACGGGTCAATACGACACGCTGATGGATCTTTATTTGCGAGGGGTGGAGCGGTTTGACCAGGGACGCCTTGCCGCCGCCATCGAAACCATGCGTGGCATTGGCTGGTATGACACTGCGTTGATCGCCATCACCGGTGATCACGGCGAAGAGCACAGCCCGCGCGGCTATGAACATTTTGATTCCATCTGGAACGGGGTAGTAAACGTGCCGCTCATTCTGATCGGTCCTGATATCCCTGCTGGATGTGTTGATGATCACTTGGTCCGATCTATCGACATCGCTCCGACATTGCTGAATCTGGCCGGCGTGGAAACAGATACGGACATGGACGGTGTAAGTTTGAACACCCGGTTGAATACCAAGATGCCTTTGGGGTTGATGTCTTTGTGTGAGGCATGGTTCGGGGATTTTCTCAAAGCCCGGGATCATCTGAATGCTTGCCACGCCGCAGGTCGATTGCTGGACAGGCCTTCAATCGCTGGACGGCACCTGATGTCTGCTCGCGATGCACGTTGGCGGTACCTCGTATTTAGAGACCTGAAGGCCGGAACCGAAGAAGCGTACCTTTTTGATCTGAAAGCCGATCCCAACGAGACAACCGACGTCAAAGACAAGTTTCCTCATGCCGCTAGCAGCCTCAGACAAGAGTTAGAGCCGACGCTGGCAGCCCGGACGCAAGGCGGAAAGAGGAAAGGCGGCGCTATCACAAAAGATATCGCCACAGGATTGGTCGACATGGGTTACCTGCGCCGATAATGGCACTTATCTCCCACTCCAAAATCATACCAAAACTTCAGGTCTAGAGCTATTTTGGCTGAACCAGCGTTACCCCCAGAAGTGCAACGACCAATGCGGTCCAGATCCAGATTGAATGGCTTTCACCAAACAGCAACATACCCCAACCCACACCCGCCAGGGTGACGACATAGGCCGCCTGACTTGTAAAGACCGGGCCCGCCCTAGCCATCAGAAACATGAACAAGAAATAGTCAAGCACTGTAACCACCGCGACTCCCAAAAGCGCCAGATCGGCCTTGTTCGGAGGAAAGTCCGGTACGTGGAAAGTCGATGTCACCAGGGTTATGGGCAGCAGCGTCAGAGCCGCCTCGATAAACATAACATTTAGCAGTCCCTGGGACGGCGCATGCGCCGGGGCTTTGAGCGCATAATAAAGATGTTCTCCAGCATAACAGAGCACCACTCCAAATGGCAGCAACATCCAGACCACATCGCCGCGTTCGGGTAAACTGGTTTCTGGAAGCACGACCAGCAAGGCGGCAACCGCCCCCAAACCGATGCCTATGCAACGTTTCAAAGAGGGTTGATCATGTTTTAACCAAATGGCACCCGCAAATGTCGCTATCGGAACAAGAGCGATGGCTAGCGCTATGATCCCTGCGGGCAGTTCCCGCGCCGCATAGAAAAAAAAGACCGACGGCAGAGTTGTACTGAACAGGCCCCAGATAAAGCAGAAATTCAGAGCGGAGCGGTTGAGCCAGCGCCATCTCCCCTCGGTTTGCATGGACAGTGGAGCGAGCAAAACAGCTGAAAGCGCCGCATACCAGAATGCCAGGCCCAGAGGATCATTCCCGGCACCGGTCGCGATCTTGAACAACGAAAAGGATGCGCCGAATGTGACCCCTGATAAGAGCAGCACCGCCCAATAAAGCGGGTGGGCCTTTGGCTGTATTTTTGCCATCAGTTGTCGTCAGAAGATGCGGCCAGGTTGGTTCGCTCAAGAGGGTCGCGTTCCAGGTCGTAGACCTCCATCGCATCATCCCCGACATGCATGATGACTTTGTATTTGTTGTCGATACGGATCGACTTCTTGTCGCGGGTCCATTCGAACTTCCCGTCCGAGGCTTCGTTCTGCTCTCGGGAATAGAAGGTTTCGGAATAAGCAGGTACCGATGTCAGGCTTGCCCCGTGTTGAACCGCCACGGCCAGTGACCGGCCATCGCTCCGGTCAAGCGCAGGCATGCCCAGCATTTCAAGAATGGTCGGTGCGACATCTACCAACCTCACCTGTGTCTCAATCTCTCGTTTCTGCATGTCGAGCGACCAGAACACCAGCGCAACCATCTGTGTCTGATCGTACAGCAGGCATCCGTGTCCGGCCTCTTCGGGATGGCCATTCGCTTCCCCTCCGCGATCGTTCGGATACCACCCTTCCAGATCCTCACCATGATCGCTGATCAGCACGATCAACGTGTCCTCCAGATAGCCGCGCTCTGAGGCTTGTTGAAACCACTCTGCGAAATAATGATCCATGAAGGCCACTTCACCTTCATAGGCATTGGCGACTTCCACATCATAAGGTTCGCTGGGCGGCTCATAGGGCCAATGGGCGTCAAAGAAATGCATGAAATGGCAGAACCTGTCGGATTGCGACAGGGTTTCAAGTTGGGCCAGCGATCTTTCAATTACGAGATCAGCACATTTCAGCGCCTGGCCGCGCAGCTTCACATCCACCGTCTCCAGCGGATCCGTCCCATCCGGTAATAGCGGGATTTCATCGTCCCATTGATCGAACCCGCGCCCGATATCATACCAGGCATTCAGGCCTGGGCAGGACACCACGCCCGATGTTGCAAAACCTCCCTCGCGCTTCAGAAGCGCGGCCATGGTATCGCACGAACGATCCAGTTGCTCTTTGAACAGGTGCCGGACGCCGTGGTTGTACGGTTGCAGCCCGGTCATCAATGTCGAATGGCTGATCGGAGTGACCGGCGCTGAGGAAACGCAGTTGCGAAACGTGACACCATTTTTACGCAACCGCTCAATGCCCGGAAATTTCCCGGAATAGGCGACATCGCTTCTCACGGAATCGTAGGATACCAGAATAACATTCTTCCAAGTCATTGATCAGAGTCCCTTTGTTACATTCGAATGAACGGTATCTGCGATACTGGTCAGATCTCCGTGCGACGCTGCGGATGGCTCAAGCACCCGACACTTATTCTCGGTCGGCCCCGAAATCAGCAGATCGGCATCTGCCAAATTATTCAAGGCCTCTTGGTGATGCGTCGCCATGATTACCAGAACTTGCATTTCCCGTATTACATCGGAAAGCGTATTCAGAATCCGCTGGCGTGTGTTGGCATCAAGCGCACTCAACGGTTCATCCATCAACAGACAATGGGGTTGCACCGCCAGCGCCCTTGCGATGCCCACGCGTTGCTGCATTCCCCCTGAAAGCTCGTTCGGAAACTGCTCCGCCGCGTCCGCAACACCCATATCAGCTAACAATTTTAGTGCCCGCTCGCGGCGTTCCATCTTGGGAAGGCCGGCACATTTCAATCCGAATTCAACGTTCCTGATCGCGTTGAGCCAGGGAAACAGATTGTGCTGCTGAAACACTACAGACCGGTTAGCCGAAGCATTGCGCACCAGCTGGCCTGAAAGTCTCAACTGCCCCTGATCCGGAAAGATATGCCCGGCCAGAAGACCCAGAAGAGTAGACTTACCGACACCGCTGCGACCGCGCAACGTAACAAACCTTCCGGTTTGGATCGTCGCAGAGAGTCCGTCAAAAACCACCGTACCATTTGGCTGTGTATAGCTGAGATCAGAAATCTCCAGGCTGGGCGCGACCGGTTCAGCCATAGGCCCGCCCGGGGGCATCAATCGATACCGCAAGCGCACGCAGACCGAAGTTCAAAGCGGCACCAATAGCTCCAATTACAATCAAATACGCAAAGACGGCGTCCATCTGAATATTCAGACTCAGCAACTGAACCCTGTGACCAAGGCCGGACGAAGCCCCCATCATCTCTGCCGCAACCACGCAGAACCAACCCAAACCGCCACCCAGCCTAAGCCCGTGTAGCGCGTAAGGGCGCATCGTGGGCAGCATGACCATCGTGATCTCCTGTAATCTGCTGGCCCCAAGGCTGCGCGCCGCACGCACATGTTCCTGTCGAATGGCATCAATTCCCTGCAGACAACCCAGCCAGATCGGGAAAAAGGCCCCCAATGTAACGATGGCAATTGCTGGCCTGTTGCCGATGCCAAACAACACGATCACGACTGGCACCCAGGCAATGGGCGGGATTGGACGTAACAGCTCGGTCACAGCAAGCAGGGCATACCGAAATCTCGGTGCCGCTGCAGCTCCGGTTGCCAGAACCAAGGCAATGACAAAGGCCAGGCTGACACCAGCCAGAACCCGCAAAAGGCTGGCCAATGTATCTTGTCCCAGCTGGCCGCTGCTGATCAGTCTCGGAAATTCCGCCAGAACCGCCCCAAGTGACGGAATGGCGACAGATCCGGGCCAGATGGCCCATGTGCCGGCAAACAATCCAATCCCGACACAGGACCAAACAGCGCTCTGTGTTGCCGGGTTGGCCTTCACTGAATTTGCTCAGCCAGTCCGACAAATGCCGCCTTGTCCAGAACCGCAGTCAAAGCATCGGTCTCGATATATGCGCGGACATCAAAATCGGCAGGTACAATCCCCCGGTCTGACAGGAAGGTCTGCGCCTCCTCAATCAAGAGGATATCCTCTTCGCTCAGGGTCAGCGACAGAGCTTCAATGGAGGCCGCATCATAGTTGGGTTCAATCGAGGCTACATCGTCCAACACGCTCAACGGAGCATCCATGGACGCTTCGTCCAGAAATAACTGCCCGAAACGTGCATGATCCTGTCTGAATTGGTCCCATGCCAGCACGAAACCTGTCAGAAAGTCCTCTAATTCATCTCTGCGCATGGTCAGCATCTCTTCAGAGGCCACCACGACCGAAACGACTTTGCCGCAAGACACGATCCTGACCAGCCCTTCAGATTGCCAGATGGCTGGAAGCGGGTCGAATCCGAAAAAACCGTTTGTGTTAGACCAGACTGCCGCTTCGGGATCTGATGTACGCACTAGCGAGTTTTGCTGCGCCATATCCAATTGCCCAAGTGTCAGATCATCAGCCGTGACACCTGCTTTGGCCAACGTGCTCATCGCCACCCGTTCCGCCGCTGCGCCAATCGGCCCTATCACAACCCCGCCAGACAGGTCTTCAAGCTCACTCACTCCCGATGCGGGTGGTACGTACAGACACACGCGATTGTACATCATGCGGCTGACGATCTTGAACCCTTTGCCCTTTGATAACAGCACCGTGGCCGGTTGGTCGGCGGTCAGCAAAATATCAACTTCATCTGCGAGAGCGGCGCGATTTAGCGGCCCGCCATAGGAAAACCCAACAAATTCAGCAGTCAGGTCCACCTCGTTCAGAATATTCGTGTGTTTCAGCGCCTGAACGATTTGTCCTTGCGTTGCCCATGGTATCTGCCAACCAATTCGAACTTTTCGCTCCTCAGCTTGCGTCTGCACGGAAAACGCGAGCAAGGAAAGTACAGACAACCACACCCGTGTGATCCGCAAAATTCGAAAAAAAATCATGAAAGTAAATCTCCTATTCATTCTCCAACGGGTAGCAGCCGTGAATGATTTTCCGCCTTTCGATTGAAGCTCACAGCAGCGTTACTACCGAACCCAAGATTAAAAATCATCATGAACCGACATTCCCCAAGTGGCCTTCCGTCCGACATCAAGATCGCCTGATTTTGTCCT
>JAPORH010000066.1 GCA_026710325.1 Litoreibacter sp.
GTGGCCAAGGTGAGGATTGAGGCACCGGTAAAGGGCGAAAGCCACCGGAAAACAGAAACTCCCCGCACCTACAGCAGGGCGCGCCTCTCCCTGACTCTACTGCATAACTTCGGCTTCAAAGCCCGCGTCATAGCTTGCCACTTCGGCTTTCAGCGCAGCACCGCGGCCCTCTTCCAGGCTTTGAGCGCGGCGTGTGATGCCCAGATCGATAAAGCCAGACTTGCCGATCACACCGTCAGCTTCGTCGGAGGTGACAAAGTCGAGGAAGGCCTGACCTTGAGCGTCGATCGTATCTTCACGGTTGTAGAGATACATACGACGGTTCAACGCGTATTCCTCGGTCTTGGCCGAGAAGGCGTCAGGCGTCGTTGCGATTCCACATTCGTTGACGAGCGTCATCGGTTTCGCGCCCCGCTGGAACGCATAGCCGAGGTAGCCGATTGCGTTTTTGTCGTGGTAGATGGCATTCGACAGAGCCTGGTCATCTGCCGCGATACCAGCAGGCAGGAACTGTGGAGCTTCTTCGCCAAACAGGTAGGTGTTGAAGAAATCATAGCTGGCGCTGTCTTCTTCGCGCATGATGACGTTCACGTCACGGTCGGGGCCACCAAGCTGTGCCCAGTTTGTGATCTCACCAGAGAAAATGCCGCGAAGCTGCTCGATGTCGAGCGTGTTCACTGGGTTGGATGGGTGTGTGACCACAACCATGCTATCCACAGCGACGATGCGTTCCTGACGTGGGGAAACCATGGAGCCAGCACCGTCAGCGCGCAGCGCACGGGCTTCTTCCTTGGTGACGCGGCGGGACGACATGCCAATTTGTGCATCGCCATTCAAGAGCGATTCAAATGCGGCGTCGTCGCTGGTGGAAGACACCAGATAAGAGCCGATTTCATCGCCAAAGCCGCCATCATCGATGATGGTCGCCAGTGATTGGCCTGTTGTTGGGTTTGTCAGCTCAGCATCCGCGTCATTTGCCGCAGCAAAACCGGTCATCAGAAGCGGCATCATGCCAAGCCCGATCGTGTCGGACCCGATGATGTTCACGCCAGCTGTGACGTCGTTGAAGGTCGGGCAGGCCGCGCCCTCACACACAACGCGGCTTGCGTTGATGCGCAGGTCGCCAAGTGCTGTGCGGACGATGTAGCTGTCATCGGCGAATTCAATGAACTCACCCACAACGTTGATCGTGCCGTCCGTCGATTTCAGGGTAACTTGATCAGCAAATGCGGCTGTTGCAGCCACCATGCCGGTCGCCATGGCGAAACCCGCCGCGGTCGATTTCAGGTGTTTCTTAAGGCTGTACATTACAGTCTCTCTCCTCTCCAAATTTTTTCAGGACACTGGACCCACCACCAAAAGACTTGGCCGAAAGACAGTCCGCATGAACGGGCACACACCGCACCCTGTCCTAAATCACTGCCCCGAAACAAACCGAGGAATTGGGCGGAAATTGTGTCCAAATATAGGTTTTTTGGAAAGTTTTAGGCAAAGTCGTTTCAAAGTTTAAACGACCGTAGTTTTGACTTTAGTCCCTGTTTTTTATTGAAAAAACGACCCACGAGTTCGTGAGCTTTTGCCGCTGAATTGCCAAGATTGGTCAGGATTTGCTTACCTTGGCACCCTCTTGCCTTATCCGCAGGCAAGCCTAAGGCGCGTCATTCTTGTAGGTCCAGCGGTAGTGCGGCGGGGTCGGGCCTTTGTTGCGTTCCCCCTTTTGGCTCTGTTCCCATGCATGCGCAAGAATGCCAACAGAACGCGAGAGCACAAAGAGCCCGCGCGCGAGCGGTGGCTCGAAACCAAGTTCGGCGAAGATGACGGCGGTGGCGCCATCAATGTTCATTGGCACCGGTTTGCCCTTGCCGGTTTCCAGCGCGGTTTGGATCTCCTCCGCGATCTTGGCGAATTCTCCCGAAACAACGCCCGCCTCAGCCGCGCTCGCAACGAGCTCAAGCAGACGCGGCGCGCGTGGGTCGCGGGGTTTATGGAACCTGTGGCCGAACCCCGGGATGATGGGGCCGTGTGTTCGCCGCCAAAGTGCGAGCGCCTCTGACACCCCATGCTCCGCGGCGTTGTGATAAAGCATCACCGCTTGTTCACCCGCCCCGCCATGCACGTCGCCTAACGTGTTGACTGCGCTGGCCATGGCGTTTTGCAGCCCGACACCGCAAGTGATCGCCATGCGCGCGGTCGCGATGGACGGGGCTTGAGGACCATGATCGACGGCCGCGACAAGGGCTGCATCAAGTAGCTTGGCCTGTGGGGCAGTTGGTAAATCACCCCGCAGCATCAGCCAGATCATTTGCGGGAAAGTGATTGCGCCGATCAGCTCTTGAATGGGCGTGCCGCGAATGTCGATGCGACCCGGCTCCATGTCGATGATGGAGGTCTGCCACCAGTCAGAGACATCTTTGTCGCTCATATCACGCCTTCTTGTTTCAGACTTTCGATCTCGGTGGCGCTTAGGCCGAGCGCCCCCCAGATCGCATCGTTTTCCTGCCCGAGTTCGGGTGGGGGCGTCTCAACTGTTGGCGGGACGCCATCCAGTTTCGCGCCTGTCGTCACAGTTTGAATATTTCGGCCGACGCCCGGGACATTTTCGAAAGAGGCCAAGAAGCCGCGATCCGCAATTTGGGGCGTATCCAACACGTCTGGCACGCTCAAAATAACGCCCGCGGGAACGCCGATTTTATTTAGCGCTTCGGACCATTGCTCGGCTGTTTGAGTTTTGAGCACGGTTTCCAACACGGCTTTTAGAGCGAAGCGGTTACGCTTACGGTCCTCCCGCGTCGCGTAGTTCGGCTCATCACGCAAGCGCTCTAGGCCTAGCAGATCCGTCAGCAACACCCATTGCTCATCTTTGTTGGCCGCGATGTTCAAGACGCCGTCTGCCGTTTCAAACGCACCAGAGGGCGCGGAGGTCCAGTTCTCATTGCCGCGCGGGGCAGGGTCTTGATCGGCGATGAGATGGTTGGAGACGACCCAGCCCATGCTGGCAATCACGGATTCCAGCATCGAGACATCTATGAAAGCACCGCGCGGTTCGGCATTTAAAGCCGACGAAATCGCAAAGGCCGCTGTCATCCCACCCATAGTGTCGGCCAGCGGGTAGCCGACCCGCAAGGGCGCGCTATCTGCGTCACCGGTGATCGACATGACCCCGCTGATGCCTTGGATGATCTGGTCATAGGCGGGGCGGTTGACCCAAGGGCCGTCTTGCCCGAAGCCGGAAATGGAGCAGTAAATGAGTTCCGGGTTACTCGATTTCAAGGTTTCATAGCCCAGACCAAGACGGTTCATCACGCCTGGGCGAAAGTTCTCGACCAGTACGTCGGCAGTTTGAACAAGGCGTTTGAGCAATGCTTTTCCCTGCTCGGTTTTTAGGTTGAGTGTAACAGATTTCTTCCCTGCGTTCTGCGCGAGAAACGATACCCCCATGCCCTTTTTGTTTAGCTCAGGATCCGCGCCGAGCTGCCGGGCTAAATCGCCGCGACCGGGCGCCTCGACCTTGATCACCTCCGCTCCAAAATGGGCGAGCTGATGGCAGCAAAACGGGCCAGCGAGTACGTTTGTAAGGTCAAGAACGCGAATGCCCGCGAGCGGTTTAGTCACCGTCGGCGATCCCTTGTTGACGCAACCGTGCGCGGCGCGCGCGGTAGCTTGGCAGCAGCACAAGGCCCACGGCGATGATCAGCAGCCCAAGTGTCATCGGACGCTCCCACACGAAGCTGGCACCATCATAAAGGTTCATTGAACGGGTGAAGTTATCCTCCAACATCGTGCCGAGGATGAATCCGATCAGGAGCGGTGCTAGTGGGTAATCCGCGAATTTGAGGATGGTGGCGCAAATGCCAAAGCCAACAAGGATCAAAAGCTCGGTCGAGTTGTTCTGCCCAATGTATGCCCCCATCAGTGTGAAGAAGAGGATGAAGGGGATCAGGAAATTGCGGGGTACTGCCAGCACTTTGGCGATGTACGGGATCAGAGGCAGGTTCAGGATCAGCAGAACCAAATTGCCGATATACATGGAGATGATGACCGACCAGAAAATCGCCGGATCGTCGACCATCAGGCGCGGGCCAGGGGTGACGTTCAGCGCGATCAGGGCACCTAACAGAATGGCGGTCGTGCCAGAGCCTGGAATTCCTAGGGTCAACAACGGCACGAAGGAGCCGGTGCAGGCGGCGTTGTTGGCAGTCTCTGGTGCGGCGAGCCCTTTGACGGATCCGTTGCCGAACTCCTTCTGCTCGTCCGCCTTGGCGATGTTGCGCTCGACTGCGTAGCCCAGGAAGGAAGCGATGGTCGCGCCCGCGCCTGGGAGTACGCCAATGAAGAAGCCTTGCAGCGACTGGCGGCCGATCACAGGCGTGATCTTCTTGGCCTCGTGCCGCGTGATGCGCAGGTCTTTGATCTCCCCGCTTTTGCCCTGCGCGCCGCGTGCCGGGTTTAGGACCAGATACAGCGCCTCGGGCAGCGCGAACATCGCCATCGCCAGCGTGATGAACCCGAAGCCAGATTGCAGGTCCATGAGCCCCATGGTGAAGCGCGGGGCGTTGAATTGCGCAGTCTCACCGACGGTTGCCATGATGAGGCCCAGCACGGTCATCAGGAGTGCCTTGGAAACCTGGCCCGTTCCCGCAAAGGCCGCAATGGCGGAAAGTCCTACGACCATTAGCGCGAAATACTCGGCGGAGTGGAAGAGGAGCGCGACCGAGGACAGCATCGGTGCGAATATCATAAGAAGGATTGCGCCGATTGTGCCACCTGCAAAAGATGCGATAGCGGCGATAGTTAGCGCCTTACCCGCTTTGCCCTGCCGCGCCATTGGATAGCCATCAAAGCTGGTCGCCACGGTCCCTGCGACCCCCGGCGCGTTCAGAAGGATCGAGGAGGTCGAGCCGCCAAAGATCGCGCCATAGTAGACGCCGGCGAGCAGGATCAGCGCCGTAGCAGGGTCACCGATGGTGATGGCGACCGGGATCATGATCGCGATGATAGACATTGGCCCAAGACCCGGCAGCATGCCGATGAACGTGCCGATCAGGCAGCCGCCGATGACCATGAGGATGTTTTGGAACGAAAGTGCTGTCGAGAGGCCTAGCAGGATACCTTCAAGCATGGCTCAATTCCCCAAAGCGTAGGGCAGGGGGCGCAGGAAGATGCCCAGCACCTCTTGCACCAGATACCAGATGCCCACGGTCGCGATGGCGGCAACGATGACCATAATGATCCAGCGTCTCTCGCCCAGAATGACTGAGCCGCCGATCAAAAAGCCCATGGTGGACAGCAGAAACCCGGCTGGGCGAAGGAGCAGCGCATAGGCTACCATTAAGCCAAGCAAAAGAAGGGCTTGGCCGAGCTTGTATTCATGCAGCCTTCGGTAATCGATGTCGGGCTCTTTGGTCTCTGCCTTTTCGATGCCGCTGATCACGATCAGGCAAAGAACGATGCCAACGATGGACAGAACTTTGGGGAAGGAGGAGGGCCAGACGGCCAGACGGCGCATGATAGGGGGCATGGAGCCGTCCATCGTGAACCATGCAGCATAGCCATAGGCGAGGCATACTCCCAGTAGTGCCAATGCGATCCAGCGGTCCAAAGCCATAGTCATTCCCCCTAAACGCGTACGGCCGGGCGCGGGGCCCGGCCGCTTTCTTGCGGATCGTCGCTGTCTCTTAGAGGAAGCCGAGCTTCTTCATCAGATCGCCGATGACCTTTTCCTGATCTTCTAGGAAGGACATAAAGTCGTCGCCCGAGTTGTGGATGTTCACCCATCCGTTGCGCGCGCGCACTTCTTCCCATTCAGGGGTGTCGTACATTTTCATGATAGCGTCCTGGTACATCGCCAGCTTGTCGGCTGGCAGTCCAGGGGCCGCGAAAAAGCCGCGCCAGTTGACGAAGGAAGTGTCGATGCCTTGCTCCTTCATAGTCATCGCGCTGTCCATGGCGGCAACGCGTTCGTCTGAGGTCACGCCGATAATCTTAACTTCGCCGGCCTGTGCCAGCGCCACAGCCTCGGAAAAACCGGTGGACAGGGCCTTAATCTCACCTGACAGCAGCGCCGCCATGGCTTTGCCGCCCGCGTCATAAGGGATGTATTTGACGTTCAGCGCGTCCTTGCCAGCCGCTTCCATGACCATGGCTGCCACCAGATGGTCCATGCCACCCGGGACCGAGCCGCCTCCGATTGCGGTGTTGGATGGGTCCGCATCGTAAGCCGCCACAAGTTCAGCCATATTGTTGATGTCGCTGTCAGCGGCCACAACCATCGCGGCATAGTCGCCAATGGTGCCTGCGACCAGCGTAAGGTCGCGGAAGTTATGCGGGAACACGCCAGTGAGCGAACGGATCACGATGGGGGTGGAGTTCACCATCAAAGTGCCGTGGTTGCTCTCGGCGTTCTCAATCAAGAAGCCGATGGCCTTGCCGCCTCCGCCGCCAGACATGTTCTCATAGGACGCAGAGCCCACGAGGCCCGCATTCGTCAGTGCCTCGCCAGTGCCGCGTGCGGTGCCGTCCCAACCGCCACCGGCGCCGCCGGGGATCAGAAAGTGGATGCTATCGACGACCTGGTGGCCATCTGCGGCTGCAGAACCCGCAAAACCAAAGGCCAATGCCGTTGCCATCAGGGCGCGCCGGCCCAGTTCAAAAGTCTTCATAATTTCCTCCCAAGTTGGAGCGTTTACGCTCTCTGTCGGGGAGCTTGCGACATGTGTTTTTAAAAGGCAAGTTGCGAAAGCGACGGAGAAGAAAGGCGTTCCATGGTCAAAGTGTTGATCCCCTCAGGGGCGCTCGGGTTGAAATATGACCGGGCGGCGCTTGCCAATGGGTTGGCAGCCGCTCCCGACATTATCGCGATCGACGGGGGCTCTACCGATAGCGGGCCGTCCTACCTGGGGCGGGGGATCAGCAAATACTCCCGCGCGTCCACCAAGGCTGAATGGCGTGACCTGATGGTCGCACGCGCCGAGATTGGCGTGCCGCTGCTGATTGGGACGGCGGGAACCTGCGGGGCTGACCCGGCGGTGGAGTGGCTGTTGGATATCACGCGGGAGCTGGCGTCTGAGCTGGGTCAGTCCTTGAAAATTGCCGTCTTGCGGTCGGAGCAAAGCGCTTTGAGCGTTACCGAAGCCCTGTCGCAGGGGCGGATCAAGCCGCTCGCGCCGGAACTGCCAATTAGCGCTGAGCTGATCGCAGACTGCACACATGTCGTGGCCCTTGCCGGGGCGGAGCAAATACAGGCCGCACTTGAAACAGGCGCTGATATCGTGATCGCGGGTCGTACCACGGATACTGCAGTGATCGCGGCACTCCCCTTGGCGCGCGGCTGCCACGCGGGCGGGGCCTGGCATGGTGCAAAGATCGGGGAATGCGGGGCGCTGGCCACGACCAACCCGAACGCGGGTACGATCATGATCGAGTTTGACGCTGAGGGGTTTACGGTGACGCCCATGGCGGAAACTGGGGCGGCCACGCCGCGCTCTGTCTCTGCGCATATGCTGTATGAGAACAGCAACCCGTTTGTGCTCTATGAACCTGGCGGGCATCTTGATGTGAATGGCGCGCGGTATGAGGCACATGGGCGTTCTTGCCGGGTCACCGGATCAGAGTGGGTGACGAACGACACTTATACGGTGAAGTTGGAAGGCGCGCGGCGGGTTGGGTTTCAGACCATCTCCCTCACGCTGGTGCGCGACCCTCGCTATGTCGCGCGGGTTGAGGAGTGGTTGGGGCTCATCCGCGACGACATTTTAGGGCCCGTTCAGGCGAATGATTTTACCGTTGAGTTTCGACTTGTCGGTCAGAACGCAACACTGGGCGATTTGGACGTTCAAGCCGTGCCGCCGGGCGAGGTCGGTGTCCTAACCATAGTGACCGCCGAAGAACAGGCGCGCGCAACGGAAATCGCCAAGCTCTTGAACCCTGCGCTGTTGCACTATCCGCTGACCAAGGACGAGCCCATGCCAACCTTCGCCTTCCCGTTCTCGCCAAACGAGGTTGAACGCGGGGCTCAATATGAGTTCTGCCTGAACCATGTCATGGTTCTGGATGATCCGATGGAGGCGTTTTCGCTCGAGGTGGTGGAGATCTGATGGCACAGTTGAAGCAGATGGTGGAAAAAGTGCGCTCCAAAAATGCGGGGCCATTTTGGATTACGATTGATGTGTTTTGCAATCAGGACGGGAGCTTTGACGCGGTCAGTGCCTGTCTCACGCAGGAGGCCGTCTCCCCAATCTATGGCGTCGCGCCCGAAGATGTATTGCGTTTCGAGCTGCGCGATCTGGAAGTGATAAAGCTGTCTTTCCCACGGCCGCAAATCCAAGGTACGCGGGAGGACCGCGACATGCATGGCGCAGCCTTTGCCTGCATCCTTGAAGAGATGGAAGTTACGCCTGCCTAAATGACTCTCGCCAGGAAGGCTTTGGTGCGTTCCTCCTGCGGTGCGGTGAAAAGTGTGTCTGGCGGACCTTGCTCGAGAATGCGGCCGGCGTCGAGGAAACACACCTTGTCGGCGAGTTCGCGCGCGAACCCCATCTCGTGTGTGGCGAGCACCATGGTCATTCCTTGTCGGTGCAAGTCGCGCAGCACGTCGAGAACTTCGCCCACCAATTCCGGGTCTAGCGCGCTGGTAATCTCGTCAAACAGCATGATCTCGGGCTCCATGGCGAGCGCGCGGATGATGGCAACGCGTTGCTGTTGGCCGCCGGACAGCTGGTCGGGGTAGTGCTCCATCCGCTCTTTCAGCCCGAAACGGGTGAAGAGCTCCGTGACACGCGGGCGCAGTGCATCGCGCGATAAGCCCCGCACCCGGCGCGGTGCCAGCATCACATTCTCGGTCGCAGTCATATGCGGGAACAGGTTGTAGCTTTGAAAGACGATCCCGATTTTCTGGCGCACCGGCTGCGGGTCGAGGCCCGGCTCGGAAATGTCGACGCCGTCGAGATGGATCGTCCCATCGTCAATGGGTTCTAGCAGGTTCATGCAGCGCAACAGCGTCGATTTGCCGGAGCCGGACGCGCCGATCAGGCAGACCATTTCACCCTCTGCCACATCAAGGTCGATGCCTCTGCAAACCTCGTTTGCGCCGAAGCTTTTGCGCACCCCGCTCAGCGACAGTTTCACGCTCATCGCCGCGCCAGGTTTTGTTTGTTCATCAGGTAGTCCGCATATCGCGTGGCGGGGATGGTGAGCGCCAGAAAGATTAGCGCGGCACCTACATAGGGCGTGAAATTGGCGTAGAGCGACTTGTAGACGCCGGCCTGGCGGAAAATCTCAACCGGGCCAATGAAGGACAAAAGGGCTACGTCTTTTTGGAGTGCGATGAAGAGGTTCATGTTCGCAGGAACGACGTTGCGGATGGCCTGTGGCAGTACCACGTAGCGCATCGTGTCCCGTTCGCTTAGGCCAAGGGAGGCTGCCGCGGAGCGCTGCGATTGGTGGATCGAGTCAATCCCGGAGCGGATCACCTCTGCCACATAGGCCGAATAAACCAGCACCAGCGCCAAGGTGCCCCAGATATAGGGGCTGTTCCATGGGCGCGGCAGGCCGAGGCCGGGAATGCCGAAGCCGATGATGTAGATGACCAGCACGACGGGCAGGCCGCGGAAAATGTCGGTATAGGCGATGCCGAACAGCTTCAGCGGGAAAAGCGCGGGCGAACGGGTGTCGCGGCAAAGCGCGATGGCTAGGCCCGTCAGCGCGATAAGCGGCGCGGACCAAGCGAATATCATCACGTTCAGCAGGAAGGCTTCCAGCAGCCCCGGAAAAGTCGCTGCAAAAACGCGTCCATTGAAAAAGGCGCGCTTCACGTCCTCCCAGCCGGGGGCGAGAGGGATCAGGACCACGAGCGCCAGCACCACGCTGGCGGTCGAGATCAGAGCGATGCGGTTGGCGCGTTTGCGCACGCCTGCTTCGTAAACTTCACGACGTGTAGGGGCGGGAGGGGCTCCCCCCGCGCCTTTGTCGAGCGATGTATCAGCCATTTATTTGATGACCGGCACGCCTGTCGCTTCGGCGAGCCATTGGGCCTCGATCGCGGCGAGCTCTCCACTTTCGCTCAACGCTGTAATCGCGGCATCGACGCATTCTTTCAGCGGGTTGCCGTCTTCCATAAGCAGGCCGAATTGGTCGGGCGCCGAGGATTGTTCAGGCGGGAATTGGCCCAGCAGTGCACCACCTTCGACGACGACAACTGACAGGTAAAGCGCGGTCGGGAGGTCATAAAGTGCTGCGTCGATTTGGCCGGCCATGATGGCCGCGTTCACATCGGCATTGTCATTATAAAGCAGCGGGTCGCTTTCGGGCTGGATGACCTCGCTCAGCATTGGCAGGGCGGTGGTGGTGCCGACCGCGCCCCATTTCAGCCCCTTGAGGCTATCAATCGTCGCAGTCGCGCCCCCATCCACGACGCTTTGGGTCGTCAGCACCGCCATGGCGGAGGTATAGTAGGGCAGGCTGAAATCCACCATCTCCTCCCGCTCGGGCGTGATGGAATATTGCTGCATGTTAAAATCGAAATTCTTCGCGCCTGGCTGGATCGCCTCGTCAAAGCTGGTCCGGACCCAGGTGACCGCATCGGCCCCGAACCCCATTTTTTCCGCAATCGCGTAGGCGACAGCCGCCTCAAACCCTTCGCCGCTCTCGGGTGCATCATTCATCACCCACGGGTAGTAGGCCGGGTTGCCGGTGGCGATGGTCAGCGTGCCTTCGGTCAGCGTTTTGCCAGCTGCGCAGGCGGCATGGCCGTCAGCCAAGGCGGACGTCGCGGTGACGATCAGGGCGAGGGCAGAAGTTGTCAGCAGTTTCATGGCGGAGTCTCCCAGATGTTTTATTGCCGCTAGGTTCATACCGGTGGATGGAATTGTCCAGTCGTTACACGGCTCTGGCTTCGAGCTTCCAAGATGATTGCCCGTTTTTTGAACGTTTCGAGAAGTGATGCGCTCCTATGATGATTGTCCAGCAGGACATTGATTTTGTTTGATTTTAAATTCGG
>JAPORH010000074.1 GCA_026710325.1 Litoreibacter sp.
TACCGAATTTAAAATCAAACAAAATCAATGTCCTGCTGGACAATCATCATAGGAGGACACAATTCGTGCCAATGATGCGCTTGATCCCGAATTGCTGCTAGAGCTGCAATCCGACCCCGAGCTGGTCAGAGCTTTCTGCCGCGGACCTATGGACAAAGCGGTGAAAGAGTTGGCGCAGGCCGCCACCGATTTGGCCACGCAGCGCTGTATGTCCGTTGCGTTGCCCCACGTCTATGAGGTGCTGGCAGCGCGCGTTGAGACGGTTGAGGCGCTGCGGTTGCTGTTCCTGCGCATCGTGGCACTGAGTTTGATTGAAGGTGTCCCGTTCCCGACCGGTTGCTATTGGATTTTGCTTATTGGGAAGATCGAATTGTGGCGTGCCGAGCTGACGGGCCTCGACAAATATCCTGAAAGTCGGCCCGAGGATGAGAGCGCGCAGGCCACGGGCATCTTCCGTGCCTTCTCCGAACACCCTGGAGGCAGGATTGAAAACGCGCCGGAGGATGTCTTTGCCCGTTTGCTGGGGGACGCGTTCAACCTGCGTATCTCAACGGCAGAGGCGATGATCTCACCCGCCATTCTGCAGATACAGCCGTATCACGGGCGTGGCAAAGGTGGCCTGCAGATAAGGTTGCGCATTGACGAAAGCCAGCCGTCGATTTGCGCCCTGGCGGACGGTGATTTTGAAGCGGCCCATATGGAGTTTCGCCTCAGCAACCGGGCATTGGTTTGTCCGGTCTCGCTCTTTGAGCGCTACGGGTTGCGCAGCGTGGAGATCGAGGTGGGCGTTGAGGGGTTGAAGACGCTTGCTGCTTTCTCAGACGACGCCTTGGTGGCCACAGATCAGACGTTCACGCCGTTTGGCGCAGCACCTGCAGATGGGGCGAGCTTTGTCATCGGTAGCCCGGAGCTGGCCCAAAAAGCCGTCACGCAAGTGGGGGTTTCCTTGAGCTGGACGGACATTCCTGACCAGCCTGGGGGGTTCGCCGCGCATTACGAAGGGTATGGGCGGAAACTGGACATTCCAGAACCGAAAATCGCGCTCGACTACCTTAGTGGCAATGGCTGGAAAACGGTGATCGATACACCGAAACCCATGTTTGCGACTGATCCGATCACGCGGAAGCTGATGCCCGATTGGTCGATTTCTGGCTCGGTTCAGGGCCATTCTGTCTCCGCTGAAGGAGTCGTGCGTCAGGTTGAATTTTCCTCCCGCCAATCTGTGCGGGCGGGGCTTGCGCGGTTAAGGCTGTCGGGTACAGCATCCGGGTTTCACGCCAGTCAATACCCGCTGGCGCTGGTGCAAGCGATGCGCCCGCGGTTGATGCGTTTTGGGAAACGCAAAATTCCTCCACGCCCCTTTTTGCCGACAATTGCCAGCATTGCGCTCAACTACCGTGCGGAAACGAGTATCGAACTGGACGCGCCGGGCGCGGCAAGCCATGCCGAGAAAATTGTCCAATGCGGGCCCTTTGGTCAGATCGAAGTTTACCCAAAGCGCACCTTGCGCCAAACCGGGCTCTTCCCGAAACGACTGGGCTATGGGGAACTGTATTTGCAGCTCGATGGCCCGACTGTAACGGGGCCAATGGCGCTTGCTTTCGTGATGGAAGAGAGCGGGCATTTACGATCCGTGCCCGACCCAAACCTGATCAAATGGTACTATCTCACCCAAACGGGTTGGGCAGAGCTGCCTGAAACGGCGATATCTTCGGATACGACTCTTGGCCTGATGCGCTCCGGCCTCGTGATGATTGATCTTCCGGAGGAGGCGCTCGACCATTCAACCGAGATGCCCGAGGGCGGTGTTTGGATCGCAGCGGTCGCGACCAAGCCGCGATTGGACGGCTTTCCGAAATTGCACCATGTCTCGGTAAATGGTGTCTGGTTGCGCAGCGTCGATCACAGCTATCACAATGGCCATAAGGGCGAACGCGTTTGGACCTTTACGCCGCCGCAACCGGGCACCGGTGAGATCACTGAAATTGCCACTCATGCCAGCATAACCCCGCCTGAAACCGAACAGGCCTATATCACTCGTGTGGGCGAGCGCCTGAACCATCGCGGACGCGCTGTGACACCTTGGGATGTGGAGCGCCTGATCCTTGAGCGTTTCCCTGAGGTCTGGATGGCCAAGTGCTTGCCGGTGCTCAACGCAGAGAGCCCCGTTCCAAATCCCGGTCAGGCCACGATTGTCGTCGTTCGTGGCCCTAGCCTTTCGGAGCATCCGCAGCCCGTTTTGTTCGATGTCACAACGCTCAAACGGATAAAGGACTTCGTGTCGGGGTTGGCATCCGGTTTTGCTCAATTTGAGGTGGTGAATGCTGCCTTTGAACAGTTGCAGGTGCGTGCCAAGCTGGAGTTTGAGCCGGAGCGCGAAGGCGGCGCGATGGCGCAGAAGCTCAAGGCGGAGCTTGCACGCGTTTTGTCTGTCTGGACGGCAGCGCCAAATCTGCGCCGCTTTGGATGGTCGCTTAACGTCAAAACGCTCCAAGCCCACGTGAACGCTCTGCCATACGTCCATAACATCACAGATTTCTCGGTGCTGCAGCTGGCGGGCGACCAGAACGAAGGGTTCGCGCTGCTCGACACGGCGCAATCCGATGCGCGTGGACGGCAAGGTCCGGTGTTGCGTGCGAGCCGTCCGTGGTCGTTGCCCATCTCGGCCGCGGACCATGGGTTGACAATCAGCCACGCGCTTGAGCGCGAAGACGCAGTGCAAAGCGGCATAGGGCGGCTGCCGGTAGGTGAAATGTTAATTGTAGCTCAAAGGACAAAACCGTGAGCAAGCGAGACCGGACAACACTGAAATCATTCTTTAGCAACGGCGCTTTGCCAACGGCCAAGGAGTATCGAGACCTGATTGATAGCTCTGTCAATCAAGTGGAAGACGGGTTCGACAAGACCGAGAAGGACGGGCTGAAGCTCTTTTCGGTGGGTGGCTCGCTCCGGGTGATGAGCCTCTATCAGGGGTTGGGAGAGCCGGAAGCGTCGTGGTTTTTCGATCATGGTGACGCCAATAGCGGTGCTCTGCATCTGCGCCCGGGTCCCGGCAAACAGGCTCATCAACACAAGCAATCGGCACCCGGCCAGACAGCAGGTCGCTCTGATGGCTTGACGCTGGACGCACGCGGGCGCGTCGGCGTCGGGGAGCAAACGCCCGATTGGCCGCTCGACGTGGCGGGCGTCATCCGCAGCCATGGCCGCATCGGACTTCATAGCGAAAACATCCCCTGCGTCGCTGCCGATGGCCGTTGGAAAGACATCACCCAACCTATGACCGGCTGCCAGATGTTCGAGGTGGTCGCCGGTGTCGGCGGACCTGAGGGGGAGGGGCGGTACAGCATGCTCCACGCCATCGCCATGAACGCCTACAATCCGCGCAACCGGCTGATGAACTGGTTTTTCAAGCGCCGCTCTATCCGTGCCCAAACCGCAATGTATGGGAGCTATGCCGACCGGTTACGCCTGAAGTGGGAGACGGTCGACCGCAAAAAACGCCAGTATAAATTGCGGATCCGCACCAATGCCAAATTCAGCGGCGATGCGCAGATCCGCTACACGCTGACCCGGCTCTGGTTCGACACGGCCATGTCGGGCTCCCGCCCCGGCGGCGCGGGCCGGGATGGCGATCTGCTATGAGCGCGCCCGAGCCCCATATCGATTTCAAGGATCTGCGCCGCGCAGCGATTGACTATGCGCAAGCAGCCTCGGGCCAGATCTGGACGGATTACAACCTGCATGACCCCGGCGTCACGCTTTTGGAACAGACTTGCTTTGCACTTTCCAATCTCGCCTACCAAGCCAGTTTCCCGCCTCGCGACCTGCTGACCACGCCGCGCGGCTTCTTCGCACCAAGTACTGAAAAAACGCTCTACCGCCCTGTTAAAAGCCTGCGCGCCTCGCCGGTTACAGGCCATGACCTGAATGCCTATTTGTCTGAACAGAAAGGGATCGCCAGGGCCTGGGCAGAGCCAACCAACCCCGACAATCCCGGACACTACGATGTTGTCGCCGTTCCTGCGATGTCTGACGCTTCTAACCAGACGATCATCGCGACTATTCATGCCGCTTTTGATCGCATTCGTCCGCTGTGCACCCAAATTGCGCAGGTCAAAGTCGCCAATGTTCAGAGGATGGTTCTAAAGGGCGAAATCGAGATCACCGAGGCCGCGCAGCCTGAACGGGTCGCGGCCGAGCTTTATCATGCTGTAAACATCATTCTGCAGGGATTGCCGTATCAACGCGAGGCCCTGAAAGGCGCGCGCCGCGCTGATATTTATGACGATCCGGTGGCTTTATTGCACCGTCCGGGCGTCAACCGGGCGCGCACACCTGATCTCGACGCGCATCTGAACCGGTTGCGGGCCATACCCGGGCTTGGTGACATCGGGGCATTGTCGCTCGAGCCCTTTGAGACCGGTCCATTTAGCGATCCTAGTTACTACAAAGCTGTGTTGCCCCGAAGCGACGACCAAATTGGCATCAACTTGAAACTGAATGGCAGCACACTGGTCCTAAATGCGGCAACCATACGGGAAGAACATACCCGTATCGCGGCGGAGCAGATCGGGGCCAATCAGCATCATGTCGATCGTTCCGATCTGGCGGTTTTGAAACCAGGACGGCACCGTGATGTCTCGGTTGGCAATGTCGATAGCCACCTACCGGCCCTCTATGCGGTGCACGGCTACACGCCTAAATCAGGCGATTCAGACATGGTGCGTTATCGCCGCGCCACAAATAAACAATTGCGCGATATGGGCGCTGCGATCGATCAGCTCTATGATACGTTTCGCGCTGAAACTGATGTCGGTCTGGCGGATCCTGTGGCGCATCGCCAACGCGTGGCCTTTCTTGATTATCGTATCGCGCTTTTTGGCGATACGCTTCCAAGAATCAGCCATACTGGACTTAACTTTTACCGCAGTACCGTCGAGAAGCAGGCCTTCGCTTTGAGTTGGCGGCTCGACTATCTGTATGCGCTGGCGGCCCTAAATGCAGACCGTGGGGTCGGACCCGCGGGACATCAAGGCGGCTTTCTTACTAAGCTCTCAGTATTGACCGATCTCGACATGGGTGGGGGCGGTTATGGTGATTTGTCTTCGAAATGGGGCCTGTCGGTCGTCCCAGATGCAACACTGAATGAAGGCACTGACTACGCGTTCAGCCTGACGGTACCTGACGACCCGTTCGAGATGATCGTGCCTGTCGACCCCCTTGCTCAAGTTTACAATAAGACGGCGCTTTTGCACCGCTCACCCTGGTTGGATGAGGGGCAGATCACACCAAAGATGTTGCAGTGCGTGGCCGAACCAGACGCTTTCCTGCTCGCACAGAATGGATCAGTGACATGGCACGTGCTGCTCGACCATGACCCGGGCAACCCCCCCGTACTTTGCTACAGTGCCCCTGACCAAAAAACCGCCAAGCGGGAGTTGCACCGGCTGCGCGCCACATGGCGACGTGTCCACGAGGCGGCGGAAGGGGCCTACCTTTTAGAAGATATCATGCTGGGTGACGGGTTCGCGCCCAACGAGGCTGATCTGGTGGTGACCGGCTGGACCGCGCGCACCGCGCAGCAGAGCTACCGAAACCACGTTCAGGATATGGTGTCGCGGCTTTCGCCAGCGCATGTTCTCGTCCGTGTGCACTGGCTCGATCTTGAACAAATGGAGCAGTTTGAAACCCTTCTTAGCGGTAAGGAGACGGACGAAGGCAAGGCCTGTTTGCGTGACTATATCGGCTGGTTGAGGAGCGGAAAGTGAGGCCCGCATCTGCACATAATCCGCCCTCGCGGATGGCGCATATTGGCGAGCTTGTCGCGGAGCTCGATATTCAGACTGAACTTGGCATGATGTCGAAACCCGACAGCCTCGCCCGCGCGATACGGCAGGAAATGCTCCCCGCGCTTCCAGACATATTCGAAGAGCTTCACATGGCACAGATGGAAGCGCGGATCGAAGTGTTGGAGATTGATCTAGGCCATTGGCCAGCAGCGCCGGACTGGCCCGCTTTGCGAGAAGTGCTTGCCCAAAAGCTTCGAGCGGCCTTGCAGCCCTATTTGACGCGTCGCGCTGAGTTGGATGGCCGAGCGATCGCCGCGCGTCACTCGGAGCCAAAGCAAGTGGACGTTCCTCCTGATAGTCCTGTTGATGCGACAAATTCCGAATTTATGAAGCAGGCAAAGGAAGCTGAGATATTGCGGTCGCGCGCGCGAGGTGTTGCCGAAACCATTGCGTGCCTCTCCCGCGATGAGACCGATATATTGGCAACGCTTGAAGCCCATATCGCGCGACATAGCGGTGATGCGGAAGCACTGATCGAGGCCTTGTTCTCGCATGATGGCGGGTGGGCGTTTGAGCGTGCTCAAGCGCCCGATGTGATCGCCGACATCTGGCAACTTCTTCACAGCGCGCGCCTGTCTCATGCTGCAAAGTTAGGCGCGAGTACCGGAACCGCGGAGCCTAAGCCAGCGCCCGCGTTTCGGACGGGTCGCAGCGCCACCACGCCGACCGTTCCGCCACAGCCTTCTTTTCAGACCCACCTTCAAGCCGCGCTTGTTGCAAACGGAACTCACGCGTCGGATGCTATGCGCCGCGCGGAGCGTATTGCCAAGGCCTTGCACACCGCGCTGGCGGCGGTTCCGCATCATCTTTCAACAAATGAACAAGCTGATGGTCCAGCGCGCCCGGTGCGAATGGCGGAGCTTTCACAGCATTCCGAAACGTTGCGCGCCAAGACGTTGTTGCAAACAGAGGTCGTTCGAATCCTCGATCTCAGTGGGTCTGCTCAGTTTGAGGCGCTGGATCAGTTGTTTGCGCGGGATCCTCAAGCCTTTCATATTCTGGCGACGGGTTTGGAGGATGTGGCTGAGCAGACGGACGGGCAGCTCGTTGAATTGTTCGCGGCATGGATCGCTGGACGTCCATTGATCTCAGAGACGTTGCGCCTGGCTTGGCTGGTCGTCCCAGAGCAAACGCAACGGCGTCTCGAAACCCTGGATGGCTCAGAGCTTGACGGGATGCTTCGCAGCTTGCTCGCGGCGAAATCTGCCTCACTCCGCGGCGCCATTTCAGAGCTGGCGCGTGAAGCACCACAGATTCTTAAAGTTGCGGTCGGTCTAAGCCTGACGCTCGGAACTGAGGCCACCGATGATATCGCGATGACGCTCCTGGCGCTGACTGGGTCGAACCCGTCGCAGAGCATTCGGGGCCTCAAACGCCTTTGGAAGGATCGCCCGGCCACAATGGTCGAGCTGATATCGCATCTTACCGAAAACCAGCTTGGCAAATTGATCAAAGCTGCATTGCCGCCTCAAAGCACCCAACTACAAGAAGCAATCAATCACCGCGTGAAAGCAGCCCGCGATCCCGCGAAGTTGCAGCTGCGCATTCTGCGACATCTCCTCGAAGAGGTGCCGATAGACTTTGATGCTCTTGAGACTGACAAGAACGAGCCCGTTAAAGACCTGCTTTCGTTGCTCGGCGTTCCGCCAATGCTCAAAGCGCAGCTGGTCGGCGACCAGGGTTCTCTGAATTCAAGTTCTATCAAGGGCTCCGACCCTAAATCGGCTTTCCAAGGGCGCTCGGCTAACTATCAGGACAACAAAGCGGCTCTAACACGCGCTGTTTCTAGCCTGAAAGCCTTCGTCAATATTGCGTTGGACGAAATGGGTACGGGTGGCAAAGGGTCCGAATGGCGCCACGCTCTTTCCCTCATTTGGCAGGCGATGCCAAAATCGAGCTCCGTCAGCAGGTCGAGTTTCGACAGCGCAGACGCAACGCGTGACCCGCATTTCTGGCGTGTCATGTTGGGCGCGGCTCTCGCTCCGAAGCCAAAGTCCGTCTCGTTGCGGCAACTGGCGGATGAGTTGACCGAGTTACTGGAGCCTGACGTTGAAAAACGTTTGAGGAAAATGCGTGTCGCCATTGCAAGGTTGAGCTACGCCGATCCACACGTCTCCCCGGCGCTGCGGAAAGAAGCGCTCGCAGCGCTGGAAGCCATTTCAGACGCCAACGATAGCATCGCAGGCACTGCGGAGCAGCCTGCCTCCGAAGTCAATCACGCGGCTCAACGTGACCAGCTTACGCAAGTTGCAGGCATCGTTCTGGTGCACCCTTACCTCACACTTCTCTTCGAGCGGCTTGATCTGCTTGATGAGACAAAGGCGCTCCCGTCGCAAAATCACGCACGCGCTTTGGCGGCTCTTTATGCGCTTACCGGTTATGAAGGCGCGCCTGACCCGTTGCACCTGTCCCTTCTGGGTTTGCGGATCGATAAGCAGAACTTGCGACCGGCGACTTTGAGCGACGACGAAATTGCGCTTATCGACGGGCTGCTTGAGGCTGTCGTCGCGCAATGGGGCGCGCTTGGATCGACCACTGCAGACGGGTTACGGGAAACCTTCCTGATCCGCGATGGCACGCTCAGTTTCGACGCAACTGGTGCAGCTTTGAGTGTCGCGCCTGGCCCGTTTGATATGCTGCTCGACCGTTTGCCTTGGTCCGTGAGCATCGTTGCCCTCCCATGGATGCCGCTGCCTTGCCATGTCGAATGGAGGACGGAGCATGACTGATCCGGTTCTCAAGCTTCAAACCGATGCGCATCCTCATGCAGGCGCAATCGCGTCAGAGCTTTCATGGTTGGGTGAGGTGATTGAGGCGCGGCTGAAGAACTTTTTTGAAGGAGAGGTTGCGCCGTTCATCCTTAGCCCTCTGCCCAAACACGACGAAGCCTCCGCCCTGCAAATAGCGATAACCCGCTATCATCTCGACACCGATGCGAGGTTGATTTTGGCGCTGGCTATTGCTCCACACGTGAATTCAGCTGTGTTAGACCCTTTCCATGTCAAAAACTCCGCAATCGACCGGCCTTTTTCACAATTTGGCGGGGTCACGACGACGGCAGGTGCGTTCCAACCAACGGCGGAAACCGCGCTTTTCCTGATCGCTGGCGCATCAACCCAAGCGCGTATCGAAGCGATGCGCTATTTCGAACCCGATCATCCGCTTCGGCATGGCATCGGCGTTGCCCTGGCGCGAGGCGAAGCGCAGCGTTCGACTTATGGGGCGGTGTTGGATTTACACATGCACCGCGTGGTGGCGCTGTGCGATGGCACGCCGCCGCGGCCTGATTTCTCCCCTGATTTTCCGGCGAAACGGCTGACCACAAAGCTCGACTGGGATGATCTGGTCTTGCCGCGCGATATCCGGCATCAGCTAGGCCATGTGACGGCATGGCTGAAGAACCGTGATCAAATCCTTGGCGACTGGGGCCTGGGGCGGCAATTCGGGCGTGGATTCAAGGCGTTGTTTTATGGCCCTCCGGGCACCGGAAAGACTCTCACCGCAACGCTCTTGGGTAAACGTACCGATTTGGATGTCTACCGGATCGACCTGTCCATGGTGGTTTCCAAATACATCGGCGAGACCGAGAAAAACCTGGGGCTCATCTTCGATATGGCCGCCGAGCGGGAGTGGATCCTGTTTTTTGACGAAGCCGATGCGCTGTTCGGGGAGCGCACGGCGACCAGCAGTTCCAACGACCGCTATGCCAATCAGGAAGTGTCATACCTTCTACAACGGATAGAGGAATGCGAGAGCCTCGTCATCCTTGCGACCAACCTCCGTAGCAATATCGATGACGCTTTCTTCCGTCGTTTTCAGATTTCGGTGGGTTTCACGCGGCCTGACAAAGCCTTGCGGGAGGTCCTTTGGCGCAACGTATTGAGCACGGTGCCGACAGCCCCTGATGTCGATCTGAAGGCGATTGCGGCTGATCACGATCTGACCGGTGGTTCCATCGCAAATGCGGCGCGTCACGCCGCCATTACAGCACTTAGGCGTGAGGCAAAATTTATCAGCGCGGGTGATTTGGACGACGCCATCACGACTGAGCTGCGCAAGGAGGGACGCACGACATGATCCGCCCGAACAAGTGTCTTAGCAAACGTCTGATTGCCTCGATTTTTGTCGCGTTCCTATGGCCGTTTGCGGCGCTCGCGACCTGTTTCACGCCCGGAGATGTCACGCAGGATAAATTGCAAGGCTATGAAACAGGGACCCTGCAAGCCGGGCTGCGTACCGCCCTTAATGACGAAAACAGTTTGCTAACGGATGGCACGTTTGGCGCTTATTCGCGTTCAGCGCTTGCAAGGCTTTGCAGCACAGTGCCGCGCTCCGACCTGAAACCTGATCTCGCTTCAACTCTCGACCTCGCGCGCGCGTATGGTCAGCTGGCGGCGCGGGACGGGTTGGAAGACTGGCGAGATGCGCTGCTGTCTTTGGATATTACCGGCACGCCGGCCCTGCCGCTACGCCTTGCCGGCACGATCAACATGCGTGCGCCTCTGCTTGGCGATACAGGTGGTTTGTTTAATTGTTCCGTAGCCGAGAAAGTTGTTGAGGGGGCGCCCAGGATTGCGGAGCGGGTGAGAGACCTTTCGGCGCGCTTGCTTGAAACAGATGCCGCTTCCTTGTGTGAGAGCCTTCCGGTGACGGGCGGCGAACTTGAATTTCTCGGTGCTATGGTTCGTTTCAACCAGTACGAGGCTCTGTTAAAGGGCAGTCTGGACGATTTGACTGACCCTGGCTTTGCCACGTGGGTCGCTGCAAATCCTGAAAATCGCATGTTGCGTTTGGCCGGAAGCCAGCCCGCAGTGGTCAATCTGATCGAGGAATATCGCGCGCAGAAAACCCAAGCGCCGGAAAGTCCGTTTGTTGATCCTTGTGCGCGGGATGAGCCCGATAGCACGCTGGTCTTCTTTTCTCTGTCGACCGAGGAATTAGCGGCTTTGGAGGAAACGCTGGACCTCACAAAAACGCTGGATAGTAGAGTCAGGGAGAGGCGCGCCCTGCTGTAGGTGCGGGGAGTTGCTGTTTTCCGGTGGCTTTCGCCCTTTACCGGTGCCTCAATCCTCACCTTGGCCAC
>JAPORH010000088.1 GCA_026710325.1 Litoreibacter sp.
CAGCGCTCGAGGCGGATGCCGACAACCTTCTTGCCCGCTCCTACTTGGGACAGGGGCTGGTCGTGGTCGGTGACCGCGCGGGCGCCAAGCTGCAACTGACCGAGATAAGAGCGCGCGGCGGACGCAACACATGGGCAGAGTTTGCGCTTAAATCTGCCATCGCAACGGGTGTTGGAAGCAACTACTAGTCTTCGAAAAAACGATTAAAATCAGCGGCATCTGACAGCCAGCTGCCGCTGAATACTAACCATCTCTTAACCCAAAACAGGCATTGATGCGTCCCGTGTTCAAGGGGTGATCAACATCTATGCAGACCAAGCTTCTCAACAGCGATGATTTGGGGCAACCGGATTTCGGCGTGCCAGCGCTTGCAGGACCGCAAAAGGCAGCCATCATTGTTCAAATGATCCTGTCGGAGGGCGGCAGCCTCCCCCTGACCAGCCTGAGCTCGACAGGACAGGCGCGGCTGATGAAGGACTTTGTCGAGATTGGCCGCGTCGACAAAGCGACAATGGAAAGCGTTGTCGCCGACCTTGAACGCGACATGTCCATGTTGGGGCTCAGCTTCCCGCGCTCCGTCGCTGATGCGCTTGAAACATTGGAGGCGCATCTCAACCCCGATGTGGTGGATGATTTGCGTGGCAAGCTCGGTCTCGCCGCGCCGCCTTCCCCCTGGCTGCAGATCACTGAAATGCCGGTCTCAAAGCTGATCGAGCTGATCCCCGCTGAAGACACAAAGGTCGCGGCGATTGTCCTGTCCAAACTCGATCCTGAGCAAGCCTCCGAAGTGTTAGACCGCATGCCGCCCGAGGAAGCGACTGAGCTCGCCTTTGCCATGCAAAGCACGAAAAAAGTAAGCCCAGAAATGCTGAACAAGGTGGGTCAAAGCCTGTTACATGCCCTGCCCAAAGAAAAACCTAAAGCCTTTAGCGATGCGCCGGAGCTTCGGGTCGCAAACATGCTCAACTCCGCCTCCCCGGACAGGCGAGACGAATTGCTCGAGCAGCTTGCTGAAAAAGACCCCGAATTCGCAGCCAATGTACGCAGCAACATCTTCACCTTTGGTGACATCGCGACCCGCATCAAAGATGTCGATGTCCTCAAGATCACCCGCGACCTGTCACAGGAAGAGCTCGTCTTGGCTATGGCTTACGCGATGGAGACCGAAAAAGAAGCCTGCGAATTCATCCTGTCCAATATCTCATCCCGTATGGCAGACGCCATGCGCGAAGAAATCGCCGACAGCGACGAAATCGGCAAGAAACAAGGGGAAGACGCCATGGGTAAAGTCACCACAGCAGTGCGAGCCCTCGCGGATCTTGGCGAGATCTCAATCATGCCGCCGCCAAGCGATGATGACAAAGCGGGCGACGACTAACGGCCTTTCCGCGCTCCAGCCCGAGCGCAGACGCAAAGGCCAAAAGCAGCGTGCAGCATTCGCAATTCGAAACCCAAAAATATAAATATTTTCTGCACGTTAGGCCCACGTCTTCAGAAAATTTTGCAGAGCCAAATACGGAACCGAACTGGAGCAACCAAAGGGTGCTCTATCAAAACAAAAGGGCGTCCCGCAGGACGCCCTTTATAAAGATCAGATGCGTTACCAACCTAATGCGCGGCTTGACCGGCCGTAGGATCAGCGCTCGCGGCCAGAGCAGCGGCAGCTGCAGCCTCTTCAGCGGCCTCGTCCCATTCGATCGCTTCGGGTTGCGAGATCAAGGCGTGCTCCAGAACTTCCGAGACGTGCGTCACCGGAATAATCTCAAGCCCTTCTTTCACATTATCAGGGATCTCCGCGAGGTCCTTTTCATTCTCTTCGGGGATCATCACCGTTTTGATGCCACCGCGCAGCGCGGCCAACAGCTTTTCTTTCAACCCACCAATTGGCATCGCATTCCCGCGCAAGGACACCTCCCCCGTCATCGCAATATCCTTACGAACTGGGATCTGGGTCAACACCGACACGATGGAGGTCACCATCGCAAGTCCAGCCGAAGGCCCGTCTTTCGGCGTTGCCCCATCGGGGACGTGCACGTGAATGTCGAGCTTGTCGAATGCCGGCGGCTTCACCCCAATCTGCGGGGAGATTGAACGGACATAGGACGAGGCCGCATCAATCGACTCCTTCATCACGTCACCCAGCTTACCGGTCGTCTTCATCCGACCTTTGCCCGGCAGGCGCAGCGCTTCGATCGAGAGCAACTCGCCACCGACGGAGGTATAGGCCAGCCCGGTCACAACACCGATCTGATCTTCTTTCTCGGCAAGACCGTAGCGATACTTCTTAACCCCCAGAAAATCGTCGAGATTTTCAGGCGTAATGGTCACCGTCTCGGCCTCTTTCCGAACGATCTGCGTCACAGCTTTACGCGCCAGTTTGCCGATCTCACGCTCAAGGTTCCGCACACCAGCTTCGCGCGTATAAACCCGGATCATCTCCAGCAGTGCCTCATCAGTCAGATCGAACTCGCCTTTTTTCAGGCCATGGTTCTTGATCTGCTTGGTGATCAAATGCTGTTTGGCAATCTCGGACTTCTCTTCTTCGGTGTAACCTGCCAGTGGAATAATCTCCATCCGATCCAGAAGAGGCCCGGGCATGTTGTAGGAGTTCGCAGTGGTCAAGAACATCACATCAGACAGGTCATATTCGACCTCCAGATAATGGTCCGCAAATGTCGCGTTTTGCTCCGGGTCCAACACTTCCAACATGGCTGAAGCCGGATCTCCACGGAAATCCTGTCCCATCTTGTCGATTTCATCCAACAAGATCAGAGGGTTTGTGGTCTTTGCCTTTTTCAACGCCTGAATGATCTTACCAGGCATGGATCCGATATAAGTCCTGCGGTGACCGCGAATTTCGCTCTCATCGCGCACGCCGCCAAGGGAAATACGGATGAATTCCCGACCGGTCGCTTTCGCCACTGATTTACCAAGGGAGGTCTTACCCACGCCAGGAGGCCCCACAAGGCACATGATCGGACCTTTGAGCTTCTTGGAACGTTGCTGTACCGCGAGGTATTCAACAATCCGCTCTTTGACTTTCTCAAGCCCGTAATGGTCATTATCGAGGACAGCCTGCGCCTTGCCCAAGTCCTTTTTGACCCGGCTGCGCACGCCCCATGGAATACCCAAAATCCAATCCAGGTAATTGCGCACAACTGTGGCTTCGGCTGACATCGGGCTCATATTCTTGAGCTTTTTGATCTCGCCTTGTACTTTTTCCAGCGCCTCTTTTGACAGCTTTGTCTTGGCGACACGCTCTTCCAGCTCGGCGACCTCATTCTGGCCATCTTCGCCATCACCCAGCTCCTTCTGAATGGCCTTCATTTGCTCATTCAGATAGTATTCGCGCTGCGTGCGTTCCATCTGGGTTTTAACGCGCGACTTGATCTTTTTCTCGACCGTCAGCACAGACATCTCGCCTTGCATCAGGCCGAAAACCTTCTCAAGCCGTTCAGTAACGCTCAACGTCTCCAGAAGGCTTTGCTTCTGTGGCAGCTCAACCCCCAAATGCCCGCCCACAAGGTCGGCCAACCGCGCAGGTTCATCTGTTTCTGCAACCGACGAAAGCGCGTCTTCCGGAATGTTCTTTTTGACTTTGGCGTAGCGCTCGAACTCTTCGCCAACAGATTTCACCAAGGCCGCGACAGTCGTCTCATCGCCCAAGCTTTCTTCAAGCTCGACCGCTTGAGCTTCGAAAAACTCAGGATTGTCAACGAATTCAGTAATTTGGACGCGCGCGCGCCCTTCCACCAGAACTTTGACCGTTCCATCGGGCAGCTTCAAAAGCTGCAGAACATTGGCCAATACGCCAATCTCATAAATGCCGTTTGTGTCAGGATCGTCGACGGACGGGTCAATTTGGGCAGAGAGAAGGATCTGTTTGTCATCCTTCATGACCTCTTCCAGCGCCCGCACGGATTTGTCGCGCCCAACAAAGAGCGGAACAATCATATGCGGGAACACAACGATGTCGCGCAGCGGCAACACGGGAAATGTTGTGTGAGAGGACCCGTATTCTTCAGTGATGCTCATTTCTTTTCCTTTTTGGCAAGATCGCCACGCCCTGTTGAGCTTCCGGTCCCGCTTTGCGGCAACGCTCGGGCGATCCCCTTTCGGTCTCAGGCCTCATTTCTATTTTGGCCGTCTGCATGAGGTGGGGTGCACCTCCCTCGCTGTCAACCGGCACGATATTTCATTGCCATTTTGGCCTGAACCACAGAGCGATCACAAGAGCCGTGTCGGGCTTAATTTAAGTAAAAAGTGTCATCTTTTGCCCGACCTCTGCCCAATCCCTGCCCCAAACTAAAATTATCCATAAATTTGAAAGAGTCTCTCGGAGCGTATTATGCTCAAACTGTTAACACGGCATTACAGACGGCTGGGCCTATTCGCGTTCGGAATGGGTTGTTTCAGCTTGTCAGTCGTGTCCCGCTTGGGATTGGGGCTCGGTCAGTTAGACCACCTGGCCTTTTTTGCCGCTGCAATCGTTTCATCAATTTTGGTCGGGTTGTTCGTCTGCCGCGTCATTCCCGGCAAGCGCGTGATGCTTGAAGTCGCCGGGATTTCCGGGCTTTTGAGCACTCTAGTCGTGCTCTACCTGTCGCAAATTTGGGACGATATGCGCCCAGCATTGGCAATGTTCCTATGCAGTTTTGCGACCCATTACCTTTTGCTTCGTAGCCCTTTGACCCGCAAATTCAGTGGATCGTTGAAATGGCAGGCCCGTCATTCCATTGACCTTCCATACCCGCCTAAATTGGTTTGGAAACATTGCGTGCCCGGTGCCGCCCCGCCAAGCGATCATTGCACCGGTTTGATCGAAAGCTACGAGGCAAACCCAGAGTGTAAGGACACCTTTCGTATCACATTCAAACCGCGAAAAAGAGGGCAGGCCTGGTACGACATAACCTTTTTGGAACGCGACGAGCCGCGCTTCTGCCGGCTCTACCTCGAAGGTGAGGAATGCGACGGCACCCTAACAGACGGGGTATTCACGATTGCAATCGAAGTGACAGATCGCGGGGCAAGCACATTGATCGTCCATGATGAGCGCAACGGGCTGTCGCTCTATGATCTGGTCGAAAGATGGTTCGACGACGCATTGAGCTACCACAATGAAAAGCTCGCCGAAATGTTGGAAGAGCGGTATGGCGACGGCTCCGGGATCACAAAGCCCCTGCCGCAAGCTGCTGAATAAAACGGGATGGCGGGCGGGGCGATCTGAGGCCTAAGCCTCAGGAGCGGCGCTGCGCCATAGTTATAGGGGCTCAATATCACCTTCAGCGCGCCGCGCGTGAAAGTTGGCGACAAACGCGTCAAACCGCCCTTCCGCAATCGCCGCGCGCATTCCCGCCATCAGATCCTGATAATAATGCAGGTTGTGCCACGTCAGAAGCATCGACGCGATGATCTCGTTCGAGCGGAACACATGGTGCAGGTAAGCCCGGCTAAACTGAGTGCAACAGGGGCAGGTGCAATCTTCATCCAAGGGCCTCGGGTCTTCGGCATGACGCGCATTTTTGATATTCACGACCCCGCGGCGCGTAAACGCCTGCCCCGTGCGCCCTGATCGGGATGGCAAAACGCAATCAAACATGTCAATCCCACGCTGCACCGCACCGACCAAGTCATCGGGCTTGCCGACCCCCATCAAATACCGCGGCTTGTCCTCGGGCAGCTGCCCCGGCGCATAGTCCAGGCATCCAAACATCGCCTCTTGTCCTTCACCAACGGCAAGGCCACCAACCGCGTAGCCATCAAATTCAATCTCTCGCAGCGCCTTAGCGCTCTCTTCGCGCAAATCCTGCTCAAGCCCACCCTGCTGGATGCCAAACAACGCATGGCCCGGCCTGTCGCCAAACGCCTCCTTTGAACGCGCCGCCCATCTCATCGATAGCTGCATGCTTTCTGCAATCCGGTCGCGGCTGGCAGGCAGCGCGGGGCATTCGTCAAAGCACATCACGATATCAGAGCCCAAGAGCTTCTGAATTTCCATGGAGCGTTCCGGCGTCAACATATGCTTTGAGCCGTCAATATGGGATTTGAACGACACCCCTTCCTCTGTCAGCTTGCGCAGATCGCTCAGGGACATCACCTGAAACCCGCCACTGTCGGTCAGGATAGGCCGGTCCCAATTCATGAACCGATGCAAGCCGCCCAGCTTGGCGATCCGCTCCGCAGTCGGGCGCAGCATCAAATGGTAGGTGTTGCCCAGTAAAATATCCGCACCCGTCGCCCGGACGCTGTCCGGCATCATTGCCTTCACCGTCGCAGCGGTACCCACGGGCATAAATGCTGGCGTGCGGATCTCGCCCCGCGGCGTGTCAATCTGGCCCGTCCGGGCCCGACCGTCCGTGGCATGGACGGCAAAAGAAAATCTCTCGGTCATGCCCGGCGTTTAGGGGCAAAGCGCAGGCTTTGGCAAGCCGGGCCTCAGCATCGCGTCTGTCACAGATTCACCAATGCGCCGAAAATTCTATTCAAGGCGCGCCCCGCCCCTAGACCTCAAGCCACCTAATCCCTAGATTAACGATCAAGAATTAGGAATGGACCGGCCCAATGAACGACCAGACACCGCTCGAAGGCGCACCGCTGATCAAGCCATCATCGACCGAGCACCCGTTGCATGAGCCTATCGTGGAGGCCTGCCGCTCGGTTTATGACCCGGAGATACCGGTCAACATCTATGACCTCGGACTGATCTACACGATCGACATCAACAAAGAGAGTGACGTGCGCGTCCTCATGTCACTGACCGCGCCAGGCTGCCCTGTTGCGGGTGAGATGCCCGGCTGGGTCGCTGAAGCGATTGAGCCACTGCCCGGCGTCAAGACCGTCAACGTCGAACTTGTGTGGGAGCCCCCTTGGGGCATGGAGATGATGTCGGACGAAGCCAAGCTGGAACTGGGCTTTATGTAGCCTAAGCTAGGAGCTGGCTAGCCACACCAGAATCTTGCCGACAAGGCTTCGACTTTCTTTAAGTTGCAATTTTGAAAACACTTCTTGTTCGCGCCGGTATTCGGTGTCGCACTGGTCTTTAAGCTTGAGTGGCAGAAGGATCATTGCACTTCCCTTTCCAAATTTGATTAGAAAGGCTATTCCTACTGGCACGAAGCCCCTTTAGGAGCCGACCAATTTCACAACATCACTTTCAAAAATGAAAAGCGTATTGTCTTGGGAAGATCTCCGTCTCTTTGCTGAGGTGGCTCAGGCAGGCAGCCTCTCGGCGGCAGGATCGGCGCGCCAAACCAGCGTCCCAACACTCAGCCGCCGCATGCGCGCACTTGAGGCCCAACTTGGGCGCTCACTCTTTCAACACGGTCGTGCCGGCTATCAACTCACCCCGGATGGGCGTGCATTGTTGGAGCAAATGGCACCCATGCAGGCTGCCTCCCAGTCAATCGCGGCTTGGCGCACAGCAGGAACGGGTCCCGCACGGGTGCGCATATCAGCTGGTCGTTGGACCGTACGCCGCCTCGCCCGTGACATATCAAACTATTGGTCGCCATCTGACCTTTGGGTCCCCGAATTTGTCGCCAGCGACGCAACGCTCGACCTGGCACGGCGCGAAATTGACATCGGCATCCGTAATCGCCGTCCCGATCATCCCTGGCTCGCAGCCAGACGCACCGCCGAGATCGACTACGCCTGTTATGGAACAAAAGACGCCCCCGAAAGCTTCATTGGAGTCACAGGCAGCAACACCCCGACGGCCAATTGGCTTGAGAGCCAAACGCAAATCCAGATCGCGACAAAAGTCAGTGACCCGCTGATCGCGGCCGAGCTGGCACGCGCAGGTGTCGGTAGGGTTGTGCTACCCTGCTTTGCCGGCGAAGCAGAGGACGGCTTGACCCGTCTCACGCCGCCGATCTCAGAGCTGCGCTCGGAAGAATGGCTCGTCAGCCACCACGACGCGCGCCACGAGCCGCCAATCCGTCACGCTTTGGACGCATTGGCACAGTATCTGAGTGCTGCGCCCGAACCTTGATCGCGCGACCCGCTACGCCTATGTTAAAAACAACTTCGAAAGGCACTGTCAGATGTTCTCGATTCCCGGCCAAAACGCGGTCAAAATCACGCCTCGCGCCGCTGCGCAAATCGCCAAGCTTATGGAAAAAGATGGCCATAAGGCACTGAAAATAGGCGTCAAAAAGGGCGGCTGCGCAGGTATGGAATACACAATGGAATATGTCGACGAGCTCGGCCCGCATGACGAGGCGGTCGAGCAAGACGGAGCACGCGTCGTGATTGCGCCCATGGCGCAGATGTTCCTCTTCGGCACAGAGATCGACTACGAGACCAGCCTTCTCGAAAGCGGGTTTAAATTCAACAACCCCAACGTGTCAGAAGCCTGCGGCTGCGGCGAAAGCATCAAGTTCGACGAAGCACTCTTCGAAAAACCGAAAGCCTAAACAAAATGGCGGTATCTGTGGAAGATATCGCCTTCGCCACCGAGCTGTTCGAGGGCTTGGGCGCCATTACCACGCGCAAGATTATGGGCGGTCTTTGTCTCTACCAAGACGGTGTCATATTCGCGCTGCTTTATTCCGACGGGCAAATATTCCTCAAAGCCCAAGGCGATTTTATCACAGAGATACAAAAGCTTGGCGGCCAACGCTGGACCTATCAGCGCGAGGGCAAAAAAACCGTCTCCATGCCCTATTACACCCTGCCCGACGCCTATCTCGATGACCCGGAGGAGGCTCAAACCCTCGCCCGTCGCGCGTTGGAATTTCTGTAAGTCTCTGCAAAATCTAACAAATCCGCGCGGGTCCGCCTGTTGCCAACAACCAAGTGCTCCGTCCCGCGTGATCGAAATCAAAGACTTGCGGCGATTTTTTTCGCATGCGAAAACCGGTTTTAGCGAAATTTCTTAACGCCGCCGCTCAATCATCCTGCAAATGCACATAGGTCTCATTGAACCGCTTCGTCAGATGATCCCCCGCCAGTATCACCTCGTCCGAGCCAGCGGGCGCAACATTCGTGTCGTAATTCGGGTTGAAAAACAGCGGGATAGACAGCCGCTCCGCGTCGCCACCAACGACCCTATGCGGCGTCGCGCGCACAGCCTTGCCTGTCCACATCTCGATCATTTCACCGAAATTGATCACGAATTCCCCAGGCGGAGCCGAGACAGGTATCCACCCGCCACCACGCTTGCGCACCTCTAGTCCGGGGGAGCCATCCGTGGCCAAGAGCGTCAGACAGCCGTAATCCGTATGGGTCGCAATCCCGAAATCCTTCTCCGTGGCCCAAGCCGGGCGCTCCGGGTAGTAATTCCCACGCAAAAGCGCCATTGGCGCGGAAAACGCATCGTCAAAATGCGCCCGCTCTCCACCCACAGACGCAATAATGTCCCCAAGAAGCGCTTTCGCCACGACCAAAGACTTCTCGTAATAGTCAGATATCCGGCGTCGGAAGGAGGGCATTCCCTCCGGCCATTGGTTGGGCGCATAGACTTTGAGGTTTTGCGCAGCCAGTCGATGCCCAGTGGGTAGCTCATACCCGCAATCAAACACCTGCTTATAGTCGGGGTTGGCGTTCGGGTCGACCTGCTCCGAGCCTTGCGCGCCCCATCCCCGGTTCGACTTGGTGCGGTCCATATTGACCGCTTGCTTCAACCCTTCGGGCAGTTTGAAGAACCCGCGATAGGCATCCAGCGCCGCTTCGACCTCCGCCGCCGTGAGTGCAGTATTGTAGACGGTAAGAAAACCTATCTCATGCGCACCCTCCCGAGTGGCTTCAACGGCGGCCGCCTCGCCTGCGGCCAAAGCTTGAGCATCAATTCTTGGGATCATCGCCCCCTCCCGCATTACTCGCTTGCCCTCCCCTCTACCCTTTGCACATAGTGCCGCCAACCAGAAGGAGCCCCCAAGATGCGCAAAAAACTCGCCGCCGGTAACTGGAAAATGAACGGCCTATCCGCGAGCCTAACGGAGCTTGAGACCTTGAAAACCGCCCACCCGGCCCCGAGCGTCGAGGTTCTGATCTGCCCGCCAAGCACACTGATCACAAGCGCTGTCGTAACTGCCGCAGATCATCCGCTGCAAATTGGCGGCCAGGATTGCCATGCCAATGAAGCTGGCGCACATACCGGTGATATCTCAGCCGCTATGATCAAGGATGCAGGTGCCTCCTACGTGCTCACTGGACATTCCGAACGGCGCACCGATCACAATGAAAGCGATGCCACCATACGCGCGAAGACCCGCGCGGCACATGAAGCAGGCCTCACCGCCGTCGTGTGCATCGGCGAAACACTGGAAGAGCGGGAGGCCGCTAATACGCTCCAAATCATCGCAGGCCAGCTCGCGGCCTCCTTGCCCGATATTCTGGCGGCTGAGAATACCGTCATCGCCTATGAGCCGGTCTGGGCCATCGGCACCGGTAAGGTGCCCACGACCAATCAGATCGGCGAAGTGCATGATTTCATTCGCACCAAGCTCGAACAGCGGTACGGCGAAGGCGTCGGCCGCTCCATCCGCATCCTCTATGGCGGTTCGGTCAAAGCCTCCAATGCGGATGAAATTTTCGCCGTCTCAAATGTGGACGGCGCGCTGGTCGGCGGGGCTTCTCTCAAGGCCTCCGATTTCGGCCCCATCGTCACCGCTCTCGAAAACGCTTAAGCCTCTTCATTGTTTCAAAAATATTCCGGGGAGCGCGAGGGGCAGAGCCCCTAGTCATCGCACGGCCGCAGGCTGCGCAAAACCTTAAGCGCGCGCTGGGGTGTGGTTCTCGTATGGCAAAAATTTGGCCGTTTTTCGGATTGGCAATCG
>JAPORH010000054.1 GCA_026710325.1 Litoreibacter sp.
GAAGATGTCTCGCTGGCTACGCCAAAATACCCAAACTCTGGGAGATCTGGATAAACTGAGGGGTGGTAAGGTAATTTTTGATCTCGACATTGAAATAATGATGCGCAGTCGGGTAAGATTGTTTCCGGGACGCAAAAACCTTCGACAGGGACCGATCGAAATGGCGATGTCAAAACTAGACGATATTGACCGCAAGATTCTTGCGGAATTACAAGCTGATGGCCGAATGACGAATGTCGAGCTCGCCAAAAGGGTCGGCATTTCGGCGCCTCCTTGCCTGCGCAGGGTACGCACATTGGAGGAGAGCGGCTTCATAAAAGGGTATCACGCCGATGTCGAGGCCCGCAGTCTGGGATTTGAAGTGCAGGTTTTTGCGATGGTGGGACTTCAGAGCCAGGCTGAAGCTGATTTGAGCGCGTTTGAGCAACGCTGCAACGGCTGGCCGCTTGTCCGTGAATGCCACATGCTGAACGGCGAAGTAGATTTCATCTTGAAATGCGTGGCGCCTGACCTGTCGACATTTCAGAGCTTTTTGACTGAAGAACTGACCTCGGCAGACAACGTTGCAAGCGTGAAGACGTCGCTTGTCATTCGCGGCTCAAAAGATGAACCGGGCGTCCCGTTTGATGTGGTGGAAGAGCGCCTCAGTGCAATCGGCTAGGCCGTTAAGGCGTTGTTCTTAGCCAGCCTGGCGCAGCTGGCTCGTCTCATAGACCGTTAAACGCTGCGTGGAACGCTCGCCAAATTGCTGCAAGCTGGCGATATGGGGGAAGAGCCGCATTGAGGCGACCCGCATCTGATTGTCGCCCATGAACTCGACCAACGGGCCGGGGTGGAAGCTCTCGATCTCAATGCCATTGGCCACGATGGTGGCATGGCGGTCGAAGGCAAGGTTGAACACTGTCACCGGTGCCGCAGGCGTGATCGAAAACACATAGGCGCCGTCTTCAAATGCGCGCGCGGGCGCGTAGGCTTGATCAAGACCGTAGAGAGGTTGGCATTTTGCATCTTTCAAAAGCAGATGCGCCGATTCCGAGAGCAACAAATCCGCGCTCGGTTTGGCCAACCCGAACGCGTCGCTGCTGAAACGGACGAGCCGCGTGACGGCGCGTTGTGGATCGCTTGATCCCGGCAGTACCACGTAGGAGCCGATCCAGCGCACGGGCAGGGGGCCAAATTCCACCGTCTGGATCATGTCGCCCGGGTTCAGATCTTCCACGGGTACATTGCCCGTGTCCGTCAAGATCACTGCGCCCCGCGCCACATTTGCGATGGTTGACTCCAAGATCGGATCGGTTGGTGCCAAGACCGTGTCAAAACGCGAATGCCCGTGCTCGTCCTGCCATGCGATCTCGTAGCTACGTTTCGGCCCGGTGCGTGGAATCACGGAAATGGGGCGCGAAAACGGGCGCGGGGTCATGTCATAGGCGTCAAATGGACGAGGCATGGGGGCTCCTGGTGTACAAATTCAAACATCCCCACCCGTTGGCAAACAAGCCAACTCGAAACAGTGACGCATGGCTGGTCCGAAAAGTCAAAAATCATGAACCAATTAAGCGGGTCTGGGCGCGAAATCAGGAAGCGCGTCTCCGGATTGTTTCGGGACCGACGCCTATGCCACAGAGGTGCCACCGAATCGCCGCACTGGCGAGCCGCTTTGGCACGTGCTAGGCGAAAGGCGCAGCGTTAGAACAAGGCGATCAAAGTGGCGGGGCCAGAGCAGATCAAGAAAGCCTATGCCAAGGCAATGGCCACATTGTCAGCAGGGCAACTGCGCGACGCCGCTAAAGCGTTCGAGCGCATCTTGAAGCAGCGCCCCGACTTGGCAGAAGCGCATTTTCAGCTGGGTCGGATTGCGACGCGGCAACGCGATTTTGCCAAGGGGGCCGGTCATTTCGAAGCGGCGTTGCGTGCCAAACCCGGACAGACGGAGATTTGGCTGGCCTATCTTGAATTGGCCTCTCTGCATCCCAAACCTGACAATCTGCAAACGCTGTTGGGCCGACTGGGGGATGGGCTGGATGCACGTCCCGAGCTTGGGTTTTACCGCGCGCTGGTTGCGCAAGCGCGCGGGCAGGAGGGCGAGGCCAGAAAGGACTTAGAAGATGCGATGGCGCGGGGCCTGTCGTCAGGTCGCGCCGAAATCGTTTTGGGACAGCTTTTGACCAAGGCGCGCGAGGTCGATCCGGCGCTCGCAGCCTTTGACCGTGCAGCCAACCACAGCGCCAGCGCGGGCGAGGCATTGTCTTTGAAAGCGGAGCTTTTGCGCAACCTCGGGCGTATTGAGGAGGCTTTGGACGCCGCGCGTGCGGCGATTGCCGCGGAGCCGCAGACCGGATCGCTTTACTACACCTACGCCTCTATCACGCGGATCACGCCAAAAGACCCGATGATCGTGAAAATGCAGGATCGTTTTGCGAAGGCTGGCAAAGGGGATCCGGGGCGGGTGTATCTGGGCCACGCTTTGGCGAAAGCGATGGAAGAGACCGGGCAACGCGCGGAGGTGTTTCGGTATCTCGGTGCTGCGAACCGGCAACTGGCCAAGGCGTTCCCCTATTCTGCGGCGATTGATGAGGCGGCGGTCAGAGAGACGCAAGCCTTGTTTGAAAGCCTTGGCGATGCGCCTGTTTCAACGCCTGATGCGGCACCGACCCCGATCTTTGTGACGGGGCTGCCGCGCTCGGGGACGACACTGGTCGAGCAAATCCTGGCCTCCCATTCGCAATGCGAAGGGGCGGGTGAGATCGCGCTTCTGGGCAAGGAGTTGCGGGCGGTCTTCAGCGTTGATGTGGCCGCACGGTCTGAGGCACTGACGCTTGCGGGGAACACCTATCGTGCCAAGCTTGCCGAGCGGTTTCCGGGCGCTGATTTTGTTACCGACAAATCCATCGCTAGCTATTCGAGCATTGGGCTTATCCGCCACGCCCTTCCGGACGCGAAGATTATCGTGGTGCGTCGCGATCCGGGCGACAATGCGCTGTCGATTTACAAGAACCTGTTTGAGCCGGGCCAGCACCGCTACGCAACGGATTTGCGCACAATTGCGCGTTTCATGCGGTTGTTTGAGACGCAGCTGTACTATTGGCGCAAGGCCTTGCCTGATGCGTTCTACGAGCTGCGATACGAGGATTTGATTGCAGAGCCTGAGGCCCAAAGCCGCGCGCTCGTTGCCGCTGCCGGTCTGGATTGGGAGGATGCCTGTTTGTCCTTCCATGAAAACAAGCGACAGGTCGACACTCTATCAGCCACGCAGGTGCGTCAGCCGATATACAAATCCTCTGTGGCGGCCTGGCGTAAATATGAAGATGACATGGCCTCATTTTGGGACGCTTATGGTGATGCGCCGGATTGACCTGATTGGTCATGCCCCCACATAAGGTGTGATGGAGAGCGAAGACCTAAAACAACCCGGTCAAAGCTGGTGGGCCGTGTTGAAATCGGTCTACGCGCAGATTGATGAGCAGAATATGAGCCTGATTTCCGCCGGCGTCGCCTTTTTCGGCATGCTTGCGATGTTTCCCGGGCTCGCTGCGATGATCGCAATTTTTGGGCTTTGGGCGGATCCGGCAGTGATACAGGATCAAATCACCTTGCTTGAGGGCATCTTGCCTGCGCAGGTGCTAGAGCTTGTTAACGCGCAGATGGGGCGGTTGCTGAGCGCGGGGACCCAGACCCTTGGCTGGGCCACAGCCCTTTCTATTTTTCTTGCGCTTTGGTCGGCGCGGGCGGGCATCGGGGCCTTAATGCGCGGGCTCAACACGATCTACGACGCGCCGAACCGGAGCACAATCCGTCACTACTTTGCGGCCTTTACCCTGACGGTCGCGCTGGTGGGGGTGGGGCTGGTGGCTGGTGCCGCCATAGTAGTTGCGCCGGTCGTATTGGCCTTTCTGCCAGTGAGCGCGCAAGCGGCGGCGATCATTGACCTGATCCGCTGGAGCGCGGCCATTTTCGTGATCACCATGGGGATCATGCTGATCTATCGCTATGGGCCACGCGCGCGGGACGGGCGGCGCTCCCCTTGGGTGACGCCCGGTGCGGGATTTGCTGTGGTGATGTGGGCGGCGGCGTCGGTCGGATTTTCGCAATATCTTGCTAATTTTGGTCGGTACAATGAGGTTTACGGCTCAATCGGCGCGGTGGTGGCTTTGCTTATGTGGCTCTACCTGTCCGCCTTTTTGGTGCTGCTGGGCGGCGCGTTGAACGCGCAGCTGGAGCTTCGGAAGCGCTTGTAAAACCTTCCGCTTCGGCGTTCTATCCCGCTCGGGAGGCACGTTATGGACATCTTGGGTTTTGACAGCAGCAGATGCTTTATCGGAGGGGTTTGGGCCGCGTGTGACACCGGCGAGGTTCTGGCGTTGCGCAACCCATCTGACGGTTCCATTTTGGCGGAGATTGCCAAAGGCAGTGCGGCGGATATTGACCGCGCTGTTGCGGCGGCTGAAAGCGCGCTTTCCAGCGAATGGGGCCGCGCCACGGCGGCAGAACGGGGCCGAGTGCTCGCGCGGCTTGGCCAGCTGGTTCTGGAGCATCAAGAGCTTCTGGCTGAACTGGAGGCGCGTGATGTGGGCAAGCCGCTCACGCAGGCCCGCGCGGATGTTGTGGCACTCGCGCGGTACATGGAATTCTATGCCGGCGCGGCCGACAAATTGCATGGCGCGACAATACCCTATTTGGATGGCTACACCGTCTACACCTTGCGCGAACCGCATGGCGTGACGGGTCATATCGTTCCTTGGAACTACCCGATGCAAATTATCGGCCGCTCGGTCGGGGCGGCTTTGGCAATGGGCAATGCCTGCGTGCTGAAACCGGCTGAGGAGGCCTGTTTGACCGCCTTGGCATTTGCGGAGCTTGCGTCGCAGGCTGGGTTGCCAGCCGGTGCGTTGAATGTCGTCCCGGGGCTGGGGGCAGAGGCGGGCGCGGCTTTGGCGGGGCATCCGCGCGTAAAGCATGTCTCTTTCACTGGATCGGTTGGGACCGGGCGGTTGGTGCAGAAGGCAGCGGGCGAGAATGTGGTCCCAGTGACGTTGGAGCTGGGCGGCAAGTCCCCACAGCTCGTGTTTGACGACGCGGATATCGAGGCGGCTCTGACGTTTCTGGTCAATGCCGGGGTGCAGAATGCGGGGCAGACCTGCTCCGCTTCCTCCCGCATTCTGGTGCAGCGAGGTGTTTATGACCAAACCGTTGCCTGCATGTCGGAGCGCTTTAACACCTTGCGCGCAGGTCCTGCGATGGATGATCTGGAGCTGGGGCCTTTGGTGTCGCTGCGCCAAAGGCAGATCGTTGAGGGCTATCTGGCCAAGGGCGCGGATTTGGACGTCGCGGCGCGCGGACAAGTGGTGCCGGATGCGCCCGAGGACGGGGCCTATGTCGCGCCGGTTCTTTTCGCGGGAGTGAGCCCAGATCATATTCTGGCACAAGAAGAGATTTTTGGTCCCGTGCAGGTGATCATTCCGTTTGACGACGAGGCGGAGGCAATCGCGATTGCCAATGGTACTGAATACGGGCTCGTCGCATCAGTCTGGACGCGCGATGGCGCACGGCAGATGCGGCTGGCCAAGGCCTTGCGCGCAGGGCAGGTGTTTTTGAACAATTACGGCGCGGGCGGCGGGGTGGAACTGCCATTTGGCGGCACCGGGCTGTCGGGCCATGGGCGGGAGAAAGGGTTTGAAGCGCTCTACGCGTTTTCAAGCCTGAAGACGGTCGCCGCGAAACACGGGTGAGGGAGGACGCTCATGCGTTTGCAAGACAAAGTAGCGATTGTGACGGGTGGTGCCTCCGGCTTTGGCGAAGGGATCGCGCGCAAATTTGCGGCTGAGGGTGCAAAAGTGATGGTCGCAGATATCAACGCCGAAGGCGCGGAAAGCTTGGCGGAGCAGCTAGACGCGGCATCAGCGCGGGTTGATGTCGCAGACGCAGGCAGTGTTAAGGCGATGATCGAGGCCGCGACAGAGCGCTTTGGCCACATCGACATCCTGGTCAACAACGCGGGCGTCACCCACTTGCCGCAGCCAATGGAGGAGGTGACGGAGGACGATTTCGACCGGGTCTTTGCAGTCAATTGCAAATCGGTCTACCTGGCGGCGCAGTCCGTGGTCCCACTGTTCAAGGCGCAAGGCAGCGGGGTGATCCTGAACGTGGCTTCCACTGCGGGCGTGTCGCCGCGCCCCCGGCTCAATTGGTACAATGCATCCAAAGGCTGGATGATTACGGCAACCAAGGCCATGGCAGTTGAATTGGCGCCGGACGGCGTCCGTGTGAACGCGATAAACCCCGTGGCAGGCGAGACGCCGTTACTCAAAAGCTTCATGGGAGAGGACACGCCGGAGCGACGTGCGCAGTTCCTTTCAACAATACCTATCGGACGTTTTTCCACGCCTGAGGATATGGGCAATGCAGCCTGCTACTTGTGCTCGGACGAGGCAAGCATGGTAACGGGCGTCTGCATGGAGGTTGACGGCGGGCGTTGCATTTAGTCTGGTCGCGCGAAGGAGGATCGGACGATGCAGGCACCGTCTCAAAATAGCTATGACGTTGTGATCATCGGGGGTGCGATGTACGGCTCTTCTGTCGCATGGTGGCTATCGCGCAATCCTGATTTTGATGGGTCTATTTTGGTTGTGGAACGGGACCCGAGTTATGAGTTCTCTTCCACGTCCCACACCAATAGCTGCATCCGGCAGCAGTTTTCCAATGAGGTGAATATCCAGATTTCGCAATTCGGGGCAGAATTTATTCACAATTTTCAGGACTATATGGGCGTTGAGGACGCGCCGGAGATCGTCCTTCAAAGCTATGGCTACCTGTATCTGGCCGATAGCGAGGCGTTCGCGCAGAACCTTCGGTCGCAACAGGCGGTGCAGGCACGGCTTGGCGCTGGTACGCGCTTCCTGTCGCGCGACGAAATCGCAGAGGCTTACCCGTTTTATCAGCTCGATGACATTATCGGTGGCAACCACAACTTGGTGAATGAGGGCTATTTCGACGGCGGTACAATCTTTGATTGGTGGAAGCGGCGCGCGCGGGCGCAGGGCGTGGAGTATCTGCACAATGAGGTGACTGCGATCACCCGAAACGCGGCTGGAACCCAAGTGGAAAGCGTGACGTTGGCGACCGGAGAGGTGGTGCCCTGCGGGACGGTCATCAACTGCGCCGGGCCGCGGGCTGTGCTGACCTCGCGCATGGTGGGTGTCGACATCCCCGTCGAGCCGCGCAAGCGCTATACGTTCATTTTTGACGCGGAGACGCCGCTGGACCGCGACTTGCCTCTAACGATTGACCCATCAGGCGTACACATGCGTACGGATGGGCAGTACTATCTCGCCGGCTGTCCGCCGGATGTGGACCCTGCCGTGGAGTATGATGATTTTGTCGAAGATCATTCCATCTGGCAGGAGAAAGTCTGGCCCATCATTGCGACGCGTGTTCCAGCCTTTGAAGTGGTGAAGCTGATCAACTCCTGGGTTGGTCATTACGCGTTCAACACCTTTGATCAGAACGCGATCATCGGGCCGCATAGCGCGGTCGAGAATTTCATTTTCGTCAACGGGTTTTCCGGCCACGGGCTTCAGCAGTCCATGGCCATCGGACGCGGCGTGGCGGAATGGGTGGCTTATGGCGAATACCGCAGTATCGACCTAAGTTCACTTGGTTTTAAGCGGATTGAGAGCCAGACACGCTTTGCCGAAAAGGCGGTGATTTAGCCGCCGATCTCCAATCGGTAGGGCGCCTTGCCGTCTTTGGAGACGGAGATTTGCTTGGTCCCGATCTCGACAATTTCCCAGCGATCGACGCTTTCGCCTTCGGCCAAGCGGTAGAGCGCGCCAGAGGTAGAGATTTTCACAAAGGCCAGCGTATCGCCATTGTCCTCGCTGATAATACCCAAGAGCTGCAATACTGGTTCGGGTGCCTTTTGAACTTCGGGTGCGGCGACTGGCTTACGCGTTGCGTGAAATACCGGCCGGTCATGGGTAACCGCCATCAAACCGGCGAGTTTTGCGTCCCCTGCTTCAAATCGCGCATCGAGTTGTTGGATCGCCGCACCGCCTAGGGTGCTTGTCGCCCCCTCGCGGGGTAGCCAAAGCGCAAAGGAGGCGCCCAAGAAGGCCAACAAGATCAGCGCGGGTAGAAAGGTTTTCAGCTTCTCGATCATGGCTTTTGCGTCCCATATAGGCGCAGCTGGAACGTGATACGGCGTTCCGGATTGGTGCGGCTGGTGCGCGCGGGGCGAAGTTTGAGGTCTTCGACGATGACAATGGGCTCCAGCGAGGCCAAGCCATGCAGGAAAGCGCCAAGCTCTACCTCGGGCGCGATGCCGTTAAGTGCAAGATTGAGGCGGACGACGCCGTCGATCTGCTCGATTTCGTCGGCGCGGATCATCTCGATATCGATACGGTTCTTTTCAGCGAGCGTTTGCAGACTGGTTTGAAGCGCGATTTGTGCAAGCTGTGGTGTCTCGCCGGGGAAGAACGCCTCATCAGACAGACCGCCGGGGGCTCGTCCCGAAAGCTGGCCTGCGCGTTCGATGAGGGCGGTTTTATCGGCAATGGCATCAGCGCGCCCGGACGCCGCTGAGGAAAAGCCAAGTCCCAAAACCACAAGCAAAGCCGCCAAAGCGCCGCCTGTTGCGAGCGATATGTGGGTGGGCAGGTTAGGGTTGGCGAAGTGGAAGTTGCTCATTGCACATCCCCCGCAGAAAGCGTGGCGGAGATCCGGAACCGCTCCAGTGATTGCGAGTTGTCGCGAATGACGGGGGAGGCGAACTGGATGTCAGACAGGTTCGGCACTTGCGAAAGGAGCTTTGTCACCTCTGCCGCTGAGGGCGCAAAGCCCACAAGCGTCAGTTCTGAGCCTTCGGCGATGATCTGGTCGAGCCAAACGCCGTCGGGGAGCAAAGCGCTCATTGTGCCGGTGATTGCCAGAACTTCGGTGGACTGAGCGATGGAGGTGTCGAGGCCGCGCAAACGCGACGCGGCGGCGGCTTTACTGCGCAACGTGTTCTGGGCCTGACGCGCTTCAGCGGCCAGTGACCAGTCTTTGAAGCTTGTCACGCCCCAATGCGCCGTTGCTGAAAGAGCGAAAAGCGCGGCACCTGCGATGGTGGCTTTCAAAGCAGGAGCCAGATTGCCAAAGAAGCCGGCCAAAGACGGTTTGGCGAATGCCGGGCCGACCAGCCAAGGGGGTGCCGTGCGCAGCGTGCCTTTGGGTGTTTTGCGGATGACGGAAGCAATGGTGGCGTCGTGCTTTTCAAGCTCGGTCAGAATTTTCTCGACCGGGTCTTCAAGGGTGAGGGCGGCGTCTACTGACCAGCCGCCTTGCGGGTTTTCATGTGCCTCCCAGATCGCCATTGCGACCCCGTCGGTGAAGGGCGAACGATACGCAATTTCTGCTTCGATCATTTGTTTGACTTCGGGCAATAGGCCCGGCGGTACGTCGAAGCTTAGATCAATGCTGGCGGCGTCACCCAGAACCAGATCGATTTTGCCGTCGACCGCAGCGCCAGCCAGAAGCTTATAGTTTTGAGCGTCTAGCTCCAGCGAGTCCTCTTCATCAATGCCGCGCACGCGCGGGGCGCCAGCACCCAGCTCGATATAGAAGTAGGATCGTTCCTCTGGGATCAGGTCTTTTGGCTGCACCGGTGTTGCGGCTTGCGCCAGTACCGCCCGTAAATAGGTGAGCCGGGGGCCGAATGTCGGTCCCCGGTTCTCAAAAATCACGCCACCCGTTTGTTCCGTCACCGGCCTTTGGCTCCGTCTTGATTTGCCTCAGACTGTTTCCTGACAGCAAACTGTGGCACCACCTAGGCAGTGCCGCCAAAAAGTTGGTAATTTGTGAAATTGTGGTTCGGGAAGACCGTAGAGACGAGCTGCTCGGACATGCCCATGTGGCGCACCATGATCTCACCGGCGATGTTGCGGTAATTGGTGACCGTTGGCAGCCAATTGCGGTTCACCACCGTGTCGTCAATCGTCGAGACGTCATCGGCTACGGCGCGCTGTGTTGGCCCGCCAAAGGCAAACCATGCGCCGCCCTCACCATGGTCGGTGCCGGTCGAACCGTTCTGCTTCTTGGTGCGGCCAAACTCGGACCCCGTGAGAACTACGATATCCTGCATCATCGTACCCATATCGCGGTAGAAGGTCAGGAAGTCGCTGGCGCCTTGCACCATGCGATTGTGGTACCCTTTCTCCTGATCGGTGAACGGGTTCGCGCTCTCTGAGATCTGATTGGAGTGCGTGTCCCAGCCGATATTCCAATCCAGGGCTGCGACCTCCAGCGGAACGCCCGCCTTGAGAAGCTGTGCGCAAAGACGCAGACCACGGCCCAAACCGGAGTTCGAATAGTTCAACCCGCCAGCGCTTGGGGTGTAATCAGCACCTGCCGCCTGCACCTCGGCAATCGAGTCGAGCATGATCAGCTGGTTGTCGCGGAGCTGGCCTTCGACGGCGGACAGGTCCACGTCATGGCTGTGAATTTCGCGCATCAGCTCTGTCAGCTGGTTGTCCGCGCAGCCTGCGCCCTCGCAGAAGTCATTGTTGCGCAAGTCAAAACCGTTGCGGTCGTTGATTGCAGGGACTTTCACGTCGCCGCGAATTTCTGTCGAGATCGAGGTTTTGCCAGCGACCAGCCCGCGCAGCGGATGATCTGGTCCCGCAACATTTTGCATGTAACGGTTCAGATAGCCGTCGATGAGGTGTGCGCCGTGGAAAGGCGCGTTTTCCTTGCGGGTGCGAATCCCGCCCAACAATTG
>JAPORH010000022.1 GCA_026710325.1 Litoreibacter sp.
AAGCTTCAATTCGAATCCTTTTCGCTCCTCGTTTCAAGTAGCGTCGTGTACTATGGCGCAAAGGAGACATTCATGACAAACCCGCTTCTGGCCGATTGGAAGACGCCGTTTCAACTGCCGCCCTTTGACGCGATGCAGGACAGCGATTTTGCGCCTGCTTTTGAGGAGGCTTTGGGCGAGGCGCGGGCGCAGCTTCAAGCGATAGCCACCAATGCAGAGCCGCCGACATTTGCCAATACCATCGACGCTTTGGCGCAGATGGGGGAGGGGATGGAGAAAACTCTGGCACCTTTCTACCTTTTGGCCAGCGTCGAGGCCAATCCGGAACGCGAAGCCTTGATGCGTGAGTTCTCGCCCAAACTGGCCGCATGGGGCTCAGAGGTGATGATGAATCGTGACCTGTTCGAGCGGGTCGAAGCCCTTTGGACGGCGCGGGATACGCTCGGCCTGAGTGAGGAGCAACACCGCGTCCTATACCTGCAACGCCGCAGCTTTTTGCGCGCAGGGGCCCAATTGACCGGTGCGGATTACGACCGGCTGAAAGAGATCAAAGAGCGTCTTGCCGTCATTGGGACGCAGTTCACTCAAAACCTTCTCGCCGATGAGCGCGATTGGTTTATGGAAATAGGCGAAAGCGATTTGGAAGGCCTGCCTGATTTTGTCGTAGCCTCGGCGAAAGCTGCAGCAGAGGAAAAGGGCGTCGAGGGCTACGTGATAACCCTGTCACGCTCCCTCATCGTGCCTTTCTTGCAATATTCCAGCCGCAGGGATTTGCGCGAAAAAGCTTATGAGGCCTGGACGGCACGTGGCGCGAATGGCGGTGAGACAGATAACCGCGCCATCGCGCTTGAGACGCTTCAACTGCGCCGCGAACGTGCGCAACTTCTTGGTCATCAGACATTCGCTGATTTCAAGCTCGTGACAGAAATGGCCAAAACGCCAGCTAACGTACGCGACCTTCTGATGCAGGTTTGGGAACCTGCTAAGGCGCAGGCGGAGCTAGACGCGGCCAAGCTCGAAGACATGATGCATAAGGACGGCGTCAACGGCCGGCTCGAGCCTTGGGACTGGAGATATTACTCCGAGAAGCGTCGCGCCGCCTTGCATGACCTCGATGAGGCCGCTTTGAAGCCTTACCTCCGCCTCGACAATATGATCGAAGCCGCGTTTGACTGCGCGCACCGGCTCTTTGGGTTGGATTTCAAACCGCTCGACATAGCCTTGCACCATCCTGATGCACGCGCCTGGGAAGTCACGCGGGCGGGCCAGCATATCGCCGTTTTCATCGGCGACTATTTTGCCCGCTCAGGCAAACGTTCCGGCGCTTGGTGCTCGGCTCTCAGAGCGCAACAAAAGCTCAAGGGCGACATCCGCCCGCATGTGATCAATGTCTGCAATTTCGCCAAAGGCGATCCCGCGCTTTTGTCCTATGATGACGCCCGTACATTGTTCCATGAATTCGGCCACGCCTTGCATCAGATGCTGTCCAACGTGACCTATGAGATGATCTCCGGCACCTCCGTGGCGCGCGATTTTGTCGAGCTGCCAAGCCAGCTTTACGAGCATTGGCTTGAGGTGCCCGAGGTCTTGCAAAAACACGCTCGCCACCATGAAACGGGGGAGGCGATGCCGGCCGATTTGTTGGACAAGATGCTGAAAGCGGCAACCTATGATCAGGGTTTTGCGACGGTTGAATATGTGGCCTCCGCGCTCGTTGATCTGGAGTTTCACAACGGTCCTGTTCCTGACGACGTCATGGCACGGCAGACTGAGATTCTGGAAGGGATCGGCATGCCGCATGCGATCCGTATGCGCCACGCCACACCGCATTTTGCCCATGTGTTCGCGGGCGACGGCTATTCCAGCGCCTATTACTCTTACATGTGGTCAGAGGTGATGGACGCAGACGCGTTCGAGGCGTTTGAGGAGGCCGGAGGCGCGTTCGACGCGCAGATGGCCGAAAAGCTGGAGACACATATTCTGTCCTCGGGCGGCTCGCAGGAGGCCGACCAGCTTTACACCGCGTTCCGTGGCAAAATGCCGGGGGTGGAGGCGCTTTTGAAAGGGCGTGGTCTCGACAAGGTGGCGTGATCCAAACGGGCGCGCTGACGCGCGCGCGCGATGCTTGGCCGCCCCTAAGACACGACATTCGATTGTCGCGACGTTGCGCCGTGCTGCCGCCGAAAGAGACTTGAATTCTCTGCGCTCAAATGCTTTGTGAAGCTTTGCAGCAGCGGCGGGGGACGCATGTTATCGCAAGAGCAAACGAGCGCATTGATCGAGCTGGTGCGCGAGACGGCCCGGGCCGAAATCACGCCGCATTTCCGGGCCCTTACGGCGGGCCAGATTGACGCTAAATCAGCGCCCGACGACCTTGTCACCGTCGCCGACCGTGCGGCGGAGCTGGCCTTGACCCAAGCCATCCATGAGCTTTTGCCTGACGCCCGCATCGTGGGGGAGGAGGCCGTCGCGGCCGATAAATCCGTGCTGGCACGCGTTAAAGAACCCGGCCTCGTCGTCGTCATCGACCCGATAGATGGCACATGGAACTACGCCAACGGGATCGCGACCTACGGGGTGATCCTAGCCGTCATCGAAGACGGAAAGACCATTTTCGGGCTGCTTTACGATCCCAGTTTCGACGATTGGATCATGGCCACGCGCGGTGTTGGCGCGCTCTATTGCAAAGCCGATGGCACGCAGGTTCCGCTGACCTTGCCAGCGCCGCCCGATGCGCTGTCGGATTGCATGGGATTCATGGGGATTTACCTTTTCCCGAAGGAGCGTCAGGCGGCCATTGCTGCGACCTTGCCAAGCTTTCGGCGGACCATGACGCTGCGCTGCTCCTGCCATGAATACCGGATGATGACGCAAGGCCATGCGCAATTCGGACTTAGCGGGATGCTCAACGTCTGGGATCACGCAGCAGGTGTTTTAATCTATGAAGAGGCGGGTGGCGTGGCCCGGCTTCTCGATGGCAGGCCTTATGACCCGGCCATGCGCAAGGGTCACCTGCTCACCGCCGCGTCCGAGCGGCTGTGGGAAGAGCTTGCAGAGCTTTTCGTCTAGCTGCTTGCCCGGATTACTCCCGGGTCTCGCCCGGCATCATGCCCCAAAAGGCGCTGCGTTTGACCCATCCGCGCGCTCCGTCCGCGGTAATCCGGCACCAGTCGCCCTCACATGGCCCCAACCGAGCGATCACTCCGGCCTCTGCATAGGCCTCCAACGGGGAAGCCGGGTCTGGTTTGGCGTGCAGCGGCGCCATATCTTCTTCGATCAAAACAGTGCGCACGCCCGAAAGAAGCGTGTAATGCACCCAGCCGCCTGCGCCTTCCCGGTCCTCGATCCTGCGCCAATGGCCATGCTCGGCCACGACCTGCAAAGGCATGTTGCGGCGGGTGAACACCCAGTCAATGCGATGTTTAAGGGATGGACCGCGCCGTACATTTCCTTCGGAGGCTTTCAACGACACGAAGCGCGGCATTGGCAGATTGGTTTCCGGCCCGCGATCTGCAAAAGCGGGTGTGCCCCCAAAAACACATGCAAATATAACGGAAATCGCTACCGCTCTCATCTGAAACCTGCCCGTTTTTCTCTGTCGCGGGGCTTATTGCGCCTTGCCCCTTTTGGCGTGATCTTGTCATCATGGGATTGGGAAATCCACCCCCAGGAGGACTGACATGCCAAGACAAAAGCCCAGTGTGGTCGTCACGCGACGGTTGCCCGATGTGGTGGAGACCCGCATGTCCGAGCTTTTCGATGTCCGCTTGCGCCATGACGACACGCCGATGACCAAGCCGGAGCTCGCGCAAGCGATGCAGGAGGCCGATATCCTCGTCCCCACGATTACCGACCGGATCGACGCTGGTCTTTTGGGGCAGGCGGGGGATAAACTGAAGCTCATCGCCAATTACGGGGCAGGGGTCGACCATATCGATGTGGCCACAGCGCGCCAGCGCGGTATTCTGGTCTCCCACACGCCAGGCGCGACAACCGATGACACGGCGGATATGACAGTCGCGCTTATCTTGGCTGTCACCCGCCGCATTCCAGAAGGCCTGCAACTGATGCAATCGGGTGATTGGCAGGGCTGGTCGCCGACGGCCATGATGGGTGGCCGCATTGCCGGGCGCCGATTGGGCATCCTGGGGATGGGGCGGATCGGCCAGGCAGTGGCGCGGCGTGCCAAGGTGTTTGGGATGCAGGTTCATTACCATAACCGCACACCTGTTCACGCGGGCATCGCTGATGAGCTGGAGGCAACCTATTGGGAAAGCCTTGATCAGATGCTCGCGCGCATGGATATCGTGTCGGTCAACTGCCCGCACACGCCGTCGACTTATCACCTGCTGAACGCGCGCCGATTGCGACTGATGAAGCCCACGGCCGTCGTCGTGAATACGTCGCGTGGGGAGGTGATCGACGAAAACGCGCTCACCCGGATGCTGCGTGCGGGTGAGCTTGCGGGCGCCGGGCTCGACGTGTTTGAGCATGGAAACGAGATCAACCCACGCCTGCGCAACCTTCCCAATGTCGTGGCGCTGCCGCATATGGGCTCCGCGACCGAGGAAGGCCGGGTCGAGATGGGCGAAAAGGTGCTTCTCAACATCAAGACCTTCGATGACGGCCACCGCCCGCCCGATCAGGTCGTGCCGGGTATGCTCTAGCGCTTGGCCATTTTCCAGTATGGTATTTTCTTTGATCTGCCGGTCTTGACGCTGTTGCTATTGGCTACGACTTGGCTCGCAGCGCGGCTAGATGCGGTCACCAGCAGTAGGCGCCTGGTCCGGATTTCAGGGTTCGTTTTGAGCTCATGGATTCTCATTTGCATAGAAGAGAACATCAATTGCGGCCAGTTCGATTGCAAGACAGCTCTTTGGCCTCCCACCATGACGTTTTTGTTGATCTTTTTGGGCGTTGTTGGCGGGCTTGCGGTGCTGCTGCGTGTCAAACGCGTCGGCGTCTTTGTGGCTTTTGCATGCTTGCTGGGGCTCGCCTTTGAGGTAAGCCTTGGCGGATCAGCGCCTGCATTTCGCGCGCTCAGCCCGACGTGGTTTGTAGCAATAAGCGCGCTGACACTGGTCAGCTACGCCTGCATTTTCTACCTGCCATTACGTTTGCTGCTAGGTCCGTTACCGATCAATCTGAACCGCAGATAGGGCGATTGCCTGCTGATACACCGTTGCCGCGTTCCATTCGTTCAACACGCGAAAATTGGCCGTCCCCTCTTGATAGGGCTGCCCCGGCTGCCAGCCTTTGGCACGCAGGAAGTTTGCGGTCGAGGCCATGGCATCTGCCAGATTGTAGAAATCCGCGCGCCCATCCCCTGTGGCGTCCACGCCGTATTTCACCGCGTTGCCCGGAAGAAACTGGGTATGCCCCAGCTCCCCGTGTGCAGCGCCGCGTTGGTCTGGCGACAATGTGCCGTTATCCACCATCGACAAGGCCGCAAGCGCGTGGGGGATGAAGAAGTCGCTGCGGCGGCAGTCATAGGCCACAGTCAGGATGGAATCGATCACCGGCGTGTCGCCCATGAACCGGCCAAAGCCCGTTTCCATGCCGTGGATCGCCAGCAAAATCCCCGACGGAACGCCGTATTTCGCTTCCAAGGACGCGTAGAAATCGGCGTTGCGCGCTTTGCGTTTGCGCGCCTGTGCGGCAAAATTCTCGACCGAGCCCAGACGAATTTGGATGAAGCGGTCCAGCGAATACCGCACGCCCTTCTGGTTGCGGTCAGCGGCAATCGTGCTGCGGGAATAATCGGCTCGTGCAAGGGCCTTCAACCCGGGGCCTTTGATGCCAGCGGCTTTCGCCTGCCCGGCAAACGCTTCTTTCCACGCGGGAAATCCTGCGGATGTGTCTCCGCATTGGGCCGCAAAACTGGGCAAGGCAAAACAGCAAAACATAAGGCTCAAGGCCTTTGATCGAAATATCTTCATGAGTTTCCCCAGGGCTTGAAAACAGGCAGATTTGCGGAAAGGCTAGTCGATCCGGTCGGTTCGGCAAAGCCCATGCGTGGCCGAGCTCGCTGCGCGTGGTGCGAAAGGCACAACTGCGCTGACCTGTCGGAAAGATGATCACGCTTGCGCGCCTTTGCTGATAAAAAATCGCGTATGGCCGTAAATCTGCCTCATTTTCTCGGTAATCATTAACCTGTATTTTTCGAAGGTAGAGCGAATGTCCGGCCGCTTTTTGATGATCCCTATGGTGCTTGGCATCTTTATAATGGGCGGAGCCCTGGGCCTCACGGTTGTAAAAGGTGAGGATACGGGAGAGCTGCGCGCCACTAAGACGTCTCTTGGTGATGCCCAACCACTGTCCGCGGCTCCGAGCCCTTTGACAAGTGCCGCAACCGCACAGGGTGATCTTGCACCACCAACGCTGGAGACAGCGAATTCCGACGAAAGCTTTGTCGACACCGTCATCGCTATGCTGCGTTCGAGCGCGTCGTCGCTTAAAGGTCCAACGGAAGAGCCCGAAAAACTCTACAAGACCGTTTGCACCAAGAAGAATGGCTTCAAAAGCTGCAAAGTGATCCGCGACGAGGACTAGTCGCCGACCCGGGCTCGCGACCTCTCTGGAGCGCGGAGCAAGCTAAGCTCCGCAAGATGTCGTAAAATCACCTAGAATGTCCGCACCTCCAATGTCCCTGCAGCGCCAAACGCGCGAAAAGCAGGCAAGACTAATGCGAGGATCCGGCCAATGAAAACTCATGTCAAAGCACTCGTGGTTGGCGGCGGCGCCGTCGGCACATCCATCGCCTATCATCTGGCCAAGGCCGGGTGGGACACGATGCTTTTGGAACGGGACGAGCTGACCTCCGGCTCGACCTGGCACGCGGCGGGCCTGCTTCCTTATTTCAACATGAGCTATGCCACCACGCATATCCATGACTACTCCATCAAGTTCTACAAAACGCTGGAAGAGGAAACCGGCCTCAATGCGGGTTTCTATGTGGTCGGTAACCTGCGAATGGCCCAGACCGACGCGCGTATGGACGAATACATGCTCTACGCCTCTACGGCTGAGACCGTGGGTGTGCCTTACGAATGGCTGAGCCCCGCCCAGATCAAAGAGCGTTACCCGCTGGTGCGCACCGAAGACCTGAAAGGCGCAATCTATCATCCGACCGATGGCTACATTAACCCCGCCGATGTCACCATGGCGATGGCCAAGGGCGCCCGCCAGCATGGCGCGGTGATCGAGCGGAAATGGCAAGTCGACGGCTATGTCTGGACCGGCTCCCACTGGGACGTCACCGTCACCAAGATGGTCGAGAAGGGCGGGAACCTCGTCCCCTCCGACGAGCAAACCGTCATCCACGCCGAACATGTCGTCACCGCCACCGGCAACCACGCGCAGCGCACGGCGCAACTGCTGGGCATCAAAATCCCCGCCATCCCGGTGGAGCACCAATATATCGTCACCGAGCCCGACCCGGCGCTGGTCGAATGGCGCAAAAACAACCCCGAACACCCCGTTTTACGCGACGCAGATGCCAAATGGTATGTGCGGGAGGAACGCGGCGGTTGGATCCTCGGCCCTTACGAGCGTAACGCGCCCGCACGGTTCGAATATGCCGTGCCAGACAGCTTCCGCGCCGACCTCTTCCCGCTCGATCTCGAACGGATCGAGGAGGAATATATGTCCATGATCCACCGTATCCCGTCCTCGGAAACGGTCGGCCTCAAGGACGACTATAACGGCCCGATCTGCTACACGCCCGACGGCAACCCGCTCGTGGGCCCTGCGCCCGGACTGACCAATATGTGGTTGGCCGAAGGCTTCTCCTTCGGGATCACGGCTGCGGGCGGCACTGGCTACTACCTTGCCCAGATGATGGTCGAGGGCGAGGCGGAGATCGATATGGCCTCCCTTGACCCCAAGCGCTACGGCAGCTGGATGACGACGGAATATGCCGCGCGCAAGAACGAGGAATGCTACGAGCATGTCTACATCCTCCACCATCCGGACGAAGAACGCCCGGCCTGCCGCCCGCTGAAAACCGCCCCCGCCTATGACCGCCAAAAGGCGCGCGGTGCGCAGTTCGGCGCGGTCAATGGCTGGGAACGTCCCAACTACTACGGCCCGCTCGATGCGCCGGAAAACTTCGACCATGACACCCGCTCTTTCCGCCGCGGCGGCTGGTGGCAATATGCCCATGATGAGGCCAAGGCCATTCGCGAAGGCGTCGGCCTGATCGATGCGACCGCCTTCACCAAACACCGCATCTCAGGGCCCGGCGCCACTGGTTTTCTGGATTGGTTCACTTGCAACAAGCTGCCCAAAGTGGGCCGCATCAACCTGACCTACGCCCTGACCGCGACCGGCACCACCCGCACCGAATATACCATCGTCCGGCTGGCCGAGAATGACTACTACCTCGTCTCCGCCGGGGCCTGGCACGCCTATGATCAAGACTACCTCTACAAAGCCATCATGGAAAAAGAGGAAGAGTTCGGTCGCATCAACGAAGAGGATGTCACCTCAAAATGGGGCGTCTTCGCCATCGCTGGGCCAAAATCGCGCGATGTGTTGAAAGCCGTGATCAAGGACGCCGATCCCGAAACAGCGCTTTCAAACAAGCGTTTCCCGTGGCTGTCGGCCCGCCAGATCGAGCTCGGCATGTGCCCCGTCAACGCCATCCGCGTCGCTTATACCGGCGAGCTGGGCTGGGAGCTGCACCACCCGATGGAGATGCAGAACTACCTCTTTGACCTGCTCGAAAAAGCCGGCGAGCCGCATGGCATGAAGCTTGTCGGCGCCCGCGCGCAAAACTGGCTGCGTCAGGAAAAATCCTATCGCGCCTTCGGCACTGAGCTCGGCCGTGACGCAACCCCGCTGGAGGCCGACCTGCCGCGCTTCGTCGACCTGTCCAAGGACTTCCACGGTAAGGCGGAGATGGAGAAGGTCGGCATCCGCTCCAAATGCATCACGCTTCTGATCGACGGGCCAGCCGACGCTGACCCATGGGGCCGGGAGGCGCTCTATGACGGCGACATGCGCGTCGGCCGGCTCACCTCCGGCGGTTATTCCGTCGCCTTCGGCAAAAGCATCGGCATGGGCTATGTCAAACCTGAGCTTGCGTCCCCGGGCACCAAGCTTAAGGTGCTGATGTTCAAAGAATATTGGGACGCAGAAGTCGTCGAGGACAGCCCCTACGATCCGAAAAACGCCACGATCCGCATTGACGGATGAGCCAAGCCGCCTGCATCCTTGGCGTTGCGGGTTTTGGGTGGCTGACCGTGTTCCAGCTGATGTTGGCCGCAGGGCTTCCTTTGGGTCATTTGGCATGGGGCGGCGCGCATCGCGTGCTGCCTTCTCGCCTTCGGATTTCGAGCCTGTTTTCGGCGGTCTTGACCTTACTCGGTGTTGAGATCGTGGCGCAGGCGGGCGGGCTTATTTCGTTGCTGCCGCCCGCTTGGATCACGCCGCTCCTCTGGATCTATGCTGTCCTTTTTGCCGTCAGCTTCTTGCTCAATCTGTTGGGCGCGAAGGGCTGGGAACGCATCCATGGCGTCCCGCTCACCTTAATCTGTGCCGGATCATGTCTCGCTTTGGTGCTAAACTAACGTTTTTTGCGTTGACGCTTGTGTTGCCATACAGCGATCCGGCGCCGCCCGCGGATCATTGCTGCTGACAAAGGCCCGCGCAGCAGTGGTAAATCCACGGCGAGCAGCAACAGCCCCACGGGAAGCATCCAAAGGCCAAGAACAGGTAGGAAGGATAAGACGCCGCCCACGATCAAAACCAGCGCTATTGGCAGCCGGACGATCCACCAGCCCCGCGCACGGATCGCAGTTAAAGGCCGCTTCAGCCAAGGCAGCTGCGCCTCGATCGCGCGGAATTGCCGCTCAAATCGCGCGCGAATGCGCGCTCGGCGCAACTCGGTTGGGGACATATCGGGTTCGCTCATCATTTTGCTCAAATAAGCAGCAAAAGGTGGCAAAGCAATGCAGATCAGGAAAAACGCCGCGGGGACAGTGCCTTGATAGTCTCTGGTTCCAGCTCCGAGGGGCGTCCAGCGACCACATATGCGAGCAGCTGGCTTGCGGCAGGTGCTGTCTGAAACCCGTAGCCGCCCTGGCCTGCGCACCAGATGAATTCTGGCTCCGCCGCATCGCGGCCCAATACAAGCGCTCGGTCCGGCGCAAAGCTGCGTAAACCGGCCCAGGTGGTTTCTGGTCGGGTCACGGGCTCGGTCACCATCTCCTGATACCGTGCGAGCCCTTCGGCCAGCACCATGTCATCGGCATATGCGTCAAACGGGTCCATCGCGTCCTCTTCGGAAGGAGAGACCAGCATCTTGCCCGCCGAGGGTTTCGCATACCACGCTTCACCCACCCCATCCACGAAGGGCCAACCCGTCATGTCGTGTCCTCCAGGTGCGCTCAGCTGCGCGAAGGACCGGCGATAAGGCTGGATCCCCAAAGCTTTGACGCCCGCGAGCCTTGCAACTTGATCCGCCCAAGCACCAGCGGCATTGATCAGCGTTTTGCCCTCAAAATCGCCCGCTTCCGTGGCCATCATCCAGCGAGCACCCAATTTTTCTATTTTTGAAACCCGCGCCCCGGTCACGATCTCTGCTCCGTTTGCACGTGCCGCCTTCGCAAAGTCCTGAACCATCAGATCTGTGTCCAAATCCACGGTACACGACTCACGGCGAAATAGCCTTCGATTTTGGGCTTGAAAGCGCCCG
>JAPORH010000003.1 GCA_026710325.1 Litoreibacter sp.
TGAGCCCATAAGCATGGGCGATGCGTCCCGCGACAAAACCCAACCCCAGCAGATGCACCAACCAACCAGGCGTGCCTTGAAGCTCGGCACACAGAAGAAGGATCATGAAGAAGACAGAGTATTCAGCGCAATTGGCCTGTACGCGCATCGCGCGCTCCACGACTTTGCTGCCACCGGTCCCGATTGAGACACGCTCGCTCCGGCGAGCCATAATCACGCGCACGGACAGAAAAAGGAACAACAGCGTCAAAACGCCTAAGTAGATCGGGGCAACAGTCAGCATTGGAAGACCTTTCTAGCGGGACGCGGTATCACGCGAGGGTGTTGTGGCGGCGGCGATGGCAAAATCCTCGCTATGAGCAATAATGCCGCTCTCACCCGCAAGCACAATCCCATAAGCGCCTGGCTCATCGACTGAATTTGCCGACCCGGCCCCGTCGAAAGGCATCGGTTGCTGATGGCAGGGGCTTTTGAAAATGGTGAACGGCACCCCTTCGGCAAAGCCCGAAATGGTCCGGTGCACATGACCGCAAAGCAGGTGCAATGGCCCGCCATAGCTGCGCAGCATGTCCAATAGCGGTTCCGGGTTTTGCAATGCTATCCGGTCCATGCCGGCAAACCCTGTCATCACGGGCGGATGATGCATCGCCACAACCACAGGGCGCCCGGCGGCCCAAACCAGAGCGCGTTCCAGCCAGGCCAGTCGCGATGGGCACAATACCCCGGAATGGCGCGGCTTGACCTGCAAATCCATCGTATCGAGTGTAATCAACACGCAGCCCGCAAATTCTTGCATTCGCTGCACATGGCCGTCTGAAGTCACGTCTGCCTCGGGAAAAACACGCCTGAACACATCGCGATTGTCGTGATTGCCCAGCATATAGGTGATCGGCAGCGGAACATCTTTCAAAAGCCCGTACAGGCGCTCAAACTGGGAAGTGCGTCCGTGATGGGTCAAATCTCCCATCAAAATGATCCCGTCTGCATCGCCGTGATGGGTCAAAGCGTGGCTGAGCCCTTCCGAAAACCGCGCCCCAGGGTCCAGCCCAATGATCTCCCCCCCTTCCTCAACAATGTGAAGATCGGTAAACACCAATAGCTTGGTCCCAAACCCCTTCATTGTTTCAGAAATATCCCGGGGTTTGGGGCAGAGCCCCAAGCAAGCAATGTCGGGCAGCGCAGCTGCGCATTGGGGTTACTCCAGCTCCACCAGCAAATCCTTGGCGTCGATCTGACCGCCTGCGGAAACATGAACGGCCTTGATCACCGCATCGCGCTCGGCGTGGATTCCAGTTTCCATCTTCATCGCCTCGATTGTCAGCAGCAGATCGCCCTCTTTAACCTCTTTTCCCGCCTGCGCCGCTACAGTCGCGACAACCCCCGGCATCGGCGCGCCGATGTGATTGGGGTTGCCGACTTCCGCCTTGGGCATCTTGGCGCTGACGGCGGCGGCCTTGCGGTCTGGCACGCGGATTGTGCGCGGCTGACCGTTCAGCTCAAAGAACACCTTAGCCTCACCGTCATCATTGGTCGCCGCCCGCGCCTGCATCCGAATTTCAAGGATTTTGCCCGGGTCGATCTCGACGCTGATCTCTTCGCCCGGTTCCATCCCATAGAAGAAAGTCCGCGTGGGCAGCGTGCGTACAGGGCCGTATGTCTCGTGACGGCGCGCATAGTCGAGGTAAACTTTAGGGTACATCAGATACCCGTTGAGGTCCTCGTTATCAATTTCCTTGCCATCCAGCTGGTCAGAGACATCCGCACGTACTGCCTCAAGATCAACGGGTTCCAGCTCCTCGCCGGGGCGTTTGGTTGATGGCTTCTCGCCCTTCAAGATTTTCTTCTGAATGGCTTTCGGCCAGCCACCCGGCGGTTGGCCAAGTGAGCCGCGCATCATGTCGACAACACTGTCGGGGAAGGCGACATCGGTCTTCGGGTCCTCGACCTCGTCGCGCGTGAGCCCTTGGCTGACCATCATCAAGGCCATGTCGCCGACCACTTTTGACGACGGGGTCACTTTGACGATGTCGCCGAACATCTGGTTCACATCCGCATAGGTCTGGGCGACCTCATGCCAGCGTTCTTCAAGTCCGACCGATCGCGCTTGTGCTTTGAGGTTGGTGAATTGCCCGCCCGGCATTTCGTGCAGGTAGACCTCGGATGCGGGGGCTTGCATGCCGCTTTCGAAGGCGCGGTACTGAGCGCGCACGGCCTCCCAATAATCGCTTATCTGGCGCACGGTTTTGATATCGAGCCCGGTGTCGCGCTCGGTATTGGCAAGGACCTCGACCACAGAGCCAAGCGTCGCTTGGGAGGTGTTCCCCGACAGCGCGTCCATGGCGCAATCTACCGCGTCCACTCCGGCGGCTGATGCCGCCACGATGGTCGCAACTGCGGTGCCTGCCGTGTCATGAGTGTGGAAGTGGATAGGCAGCCCGACCTCTTCCTTCAGCGCTTTGACAAGAATGCTTGCGGAGGCGGGCTTCATAAGCCCCGCCATGTCTTTTAGCCCAAGGATATGCGCACCTGCCGCTTTCATCTCTTTGCCCATGTCGACGTAGTATTTCAGGTCGTATTTTGAGCGTTCAGGGTTCAGCAAATCGCCTGTATAGCAGATTGTACCTTCGCAAATCTTGCCGCTCTCAACCACGGCATCCATCGCGACGCGCATGTTTTCGACCCAGTTGAGGCTGTCGAAGACGCGGAAGATGTCCACTCCGGTTTCAGCCGCCTGGCGGACAAATTCTTGCACCACGTTGTCGGGGTAGTTGGTGTAGCCCACGCCGTTGGAGGCTCGCAAAAGCATCTGGGTCAATAGGTTCGGCATAGCTTTGCGCAGATCGCGCAGGCGCTGCCAAGGACATTCCTGCAAGAAGCGGTAGGCCACATCAAAGGTGGCACCCCCCCAGCATTCCATTGAGAACAATCCTGGCATATTGGCCGCATAGGTCGGGGCCACCCGGATCATGTCGATGGAGCGCATGCGCGTGGCCAGCAAGGATTGGTGCCCGTCACGCATTGTTGTGTCGGTGATCAGCAGCTGCTTTTGCTCGCTCATCCAATCGGCCACGGCTTGCGGCCCGTAATCTTCCAGAATGTTGCGGGTCCCATAGGCTGGATCACCCTTTGGCTCCGGTGCGCGCGGGATGCGGGTCTCGGTCGGCTCGGGTCTTCCTTCCGTCTCCGGATGCCCGTTCACGGTGATGTCGGCGATATAGGTCAGCACTTTGGTGCCGCGGTCGCGGCGCGGGGTGAAGTCAAACAACGCCGGCGTCTCGTCGATGAACTTTGTGTGGTACTCGTAGTTCAAGAAGGTCGGGTGTTTCAGAAGGTTCTCGACAAAGGCAATGTTGGTCGAAACCCCGCGAATACGGAACTCACGCAAAGCGCGGTCCATCCGTGAAATCGTGGCCTCTGGCGTCGGTGCCCAGGCCGTCACCTTTTCCAAAAGCGAGTCGTAATAGCGGGTGATCACAGCGCCCGAATAGGCCGTGCCGCCGTCGAGCCGAATACCCATCCCTGTGGCAGAGCGATAGGTCGTGATCCGGCCATAGTCCGGGATGAAATTGTTCTGTGGGTCTTCTGTGGTGACCCGGCATTGCAGCGCGTGGCCGTCGAGCTTCACGTCATATTGGCTGGCCACACCCGTGGCCTCGACCAAGCTTTTGCCTTCCGCGATCAGGATTTGTGCACGGACAATGTCGATGCCAGTGACTTCCTCGGTCACCGTATGCTCAACCTGTACGCGCGGATTTACCTCGATGAAGTAAAACTCGCCTGAATCCATATCCATCAGAAACTCGACCGTGCCTGCGCATTCGTAATTCACATGCTCGCAGATTTTCTTGCCGAGCGCGCAAAGCTGCTCTCGCTGCGTGCCGGACAGATACGGGGCAGGGGCACGTTCCACCACTTTCTGGTTGCGCCGCTGGACGGAGCAATCGCGCTCCCACAAATGATAAATCGCGCCATGGCTGTCGCCGAGGATTTGCACCTCCACATGGCGGGCGCGCATGATCATCTTTTCCAGATACCCCTCGCCATTGCCAAATGCGGCTTCTGCCTCGCGGCGCCCTTCCAGAACTTTCTCTTCCAGCTCATCTTCGCCCATGATCGGCCGCATACCGCGCCCGCCGCCGCCCCAAGAGGCTTTGAGCATCAGCGGATAGCCGATCTCCTTGGCCTCTTTCTTAATTGCGGCCATATCATCGCCGAGCACATCCGTGGCTGGGATCACCGGAACACCAGCGGCAATCGCCACCTGCCGAGCAGAGGCTTTGTCGCCAAGCGCGCGCATGGTTTCTGCTTTGGGTCCGATGAATTTGATCCCATTGTCGTGGCAGGCATCTACAAATTCGGGGTTCTCGGAAAGGAGCCCGTAGCCCGGGTGGATCGCATCTGCGCCCGACATCTTGGCCACGCGGATGATCTCATCAATCGCCAGATAGGCTTGAACGGGGCCAAGCCCTTCGCCGATCTTGTAAGCCTCATCCGCTTTGAAGCGGTGCAGGCCCAGCTTGTCCTCTTCCGCGAAGACCGCGACCGTTTTCTTTCCCATCTCGTTGGCGGCGCGCATGACGCGGATCGCAATCTCGCCCCGGTTGGCAATGAGAATTTTCTTGAAATCGGCCATGGCGTTTGTCCCCGACTGGTCGTTTATTATGCAGTTGCGGCATTCTTTAAGCCTGAATGAACGCGGCGTAAACTGGTTAGAAATGGGTACGCGATCAGCTTAAGCGGCGAAGCGGGAAGAGTGTTCCAAATTTTTGGCGCATCGATATGACTTGGCCGATTAACAATCCAAGCGCCTTAGTACCGCCGCTTTTCAAGTTGATGTGGTTGGTCGGATAAAAAGGATTCACTTATGACGAAACCCATTTTCGCTATCACAATTATGCTTTCATTGGCCTGTAGTGGTGCCGCAATAGCAGCAGAAAAGAAATTTGCCGGCTACGTGATCAAATCGAAAACCCAAACGGTCGAAGGTGTCATGCTGGCTGATGGCTACACCCCCGCGGAAGTCATGGCGTTCATCCGCCAAGACTGTGCAAGCGGCCGTCTAGGCGCGCTTTCCTATGTTAACAAGCCATACAAAAGGCGCGGAAACCTGTTTCAAAAGTTCCGAACAAGCTGCGTCGGTGGTCCGAGCCCGAGCATAGGCAAAACCCGATCAGTGACGGTTGAGGTTGAGCGTATGCCAGATGGGCGCAACATGACGGAATATACCTACGGAGAAAACGGCGACGTTAAATACCGCCGCGTGATCCGGTAGCCTCCAGCGGACTGAAGTCAGACGCGTCTATGCTGCAAATCCGCCAGGGTCTTGGTGCCCAATTGCCCCATATTGGCCTCGATATCCTTGCGCAGCATATCTGCCAAATGCGCCGGGCCGTTCTCGCCCGCGGCCCCAAGCGCGTAGTGCCACGCTCGGCCAAGCATCACAAAATCCGCGCCCAGTGCGAGCGCGCGGATGATGTCGAGCCCGCTTTCAATGCCGCTGTCAAACAGCACTGGCAGGGTCGTCGCGCGACACACCTGCGGCAGACACTCGATCGCGCCTTGTGCGCCGTCGAACTGCCTGCCTGCGTGGTTGGAGACCCAAAGCGCGTCGACGCCGGCTTCCTCCAGACGCACTGCGTCCTCAGTCTGCGTGACCCCTTTGACAATAAGCGGCCCGGTCCAGGCATCACGTAGCCGTTTCAGATAGTCCCAGTCTGGGGAGGTGCGCAGCAGGTAGCCGATATGCTCGGTCGAAGGCAGCTGCCCTTTGAAATCAGAATATTTGTCCAGCGTCTTCATACGCGGCATGCCAGTCTGCCGGATGCCATTCAGCCAAGCCGGGCATTGTGCCGCCTGCATGGCCAAGCGCGGTGTCAGCTTAGGCGGCTGTGTAAGTCCCCCGCGTGTTTGCCGCTCTCGCCGTGAGGCCACAGGAACATCTACCGTCAGGATCAAGGTGCTGAACCCGGCCCCGCGCGCGCGGGAGATCATGTCGTCCCGGATCGCCTCATCTCGTGGCGGGTAAATCTGGAACCAGGCATGTTCGCCCAAATGCGGTGCAATATCTTCGGGTGTCTGCGTAGCCACTGTCGAAATGGCATAGGGAATGCCAAGCTCCGCGCCTGTCTTGGCCAATGCCTTCTCAGCCCCCGGCCAAATCAGCCCCGACATCCCTACAGGTGAGATGCCAAAGGGCAGGGGAAAGCCACGCCCCAAAAGCATCGTCGTCAGGTCCGGCTTGAACTCCCCATGCAGGATCGAGGCTTTGAACAACACCCGGTCTAACCCTTCGCGGTTGCGCTGCGCGGTCCGTTCGTCGCCGGTAGCGCTGTCGAGATACTCCCACACGAAATGCGGGATGCGTTTGCGCGCGGCACGGCGCAGGTCGGAAATGGCGGGAAATTTCGAATGCAGGTCCATAGGCTGCGTTTCTCAGATCAATCTCTGCGCTTGTCCAGAGAAAGCTGTGGAACATAACTAGAACACCTCTTTCCCTGAACCTCGCTTGGCGCTATCTTGAAACTCATGAGCAGCTCAGACGATTTCGACGCCTTCGAGGCGGCCTCTTCCGTACCCTTGTCGCAGCGCGCCTTCGGGGCCGCCGTCGCCGCCCGTGCGACGCCCTATCTGGACGGGTTGAACCCCGCGCAGCGTGAGGCGGTGGAGACTTTGGACGGCCCTGTCCTGATGCTCGCAGGGGCGGGCACCGGCAAAACGCGAGCGCTGACGGCCCGGATCGCACATTTGCTGACGACGGGATCCGCCCGCCCGAATGAAATCTTGGCCGTGACCTTCACCAACAAAGCCGCGCGGGAGATGAAAGACCGCGTCGGCAAATTGCTGGGCGAACAGGTGGAGGGCGTCCCATGGCTTGGCACCTTCCACTCGATTTGCGTCAAGCTTCTCCGCCGCCACGCCGAACTTGTTGGGCTAAAATCCAATTTCACCATCCTCGATACAGATGACCAGCTGCGCCTCTTGAAACAGTTGATTGCGGCCGAACAGATCGACGACAAACGCTGGCCCGCCCGGATGCTCGCGGGTCTCATCGACCAGTGGAAAAACCGCGCTTGGACGCCCGAAGCGCTGCCCGTCGCCGAGGCCGGGGCTTACAACAACCGCGGGGGCGAGTTCTACGCCGCCTACCAGCAGCGCCTGAAAACCCTAAACGCGGTCGATTTCGGCGACCTACTGTTGCACATGGTCACGATTTTCCAAAACCATGATGACGTACTGCAGCAATACCAGCGCTGGTTCAAATATATCCTCGTGGACGAATACCAAGATACCAACGTCGCGCAGTATATGTGGCTGCGGCTTTTGGCGGCGGGGCACAAAAACATCTGCTGCGTGGGCGATGATGACCAGTCGATCTATGGCTGGCGTGGGGCAGAGGTTGGCAACATTTTGCGCTTCGAAAAGGACTTTGAGGGCGCAAAAATTGTGAAATTGGAGCAAAACTACCGGTCCACCGAACATATCCTCGCTGCCGCTTCCGGTGTGATCGCGGGAAATAAAGGCAGGCTTGGAAAGACGCTCTTTACTGAGGCAAAGGGCGGCGAAAAGGTCCGCCTCATCGGCCATTGGGACGGGGAAGAGGAAGCCCGCTGGGTGGGCGATGAGATCGAAGCGATGCAGGTCGGCACGCGCGGCATGGACCCGATGTCGCTGAATGATATGGCCATTCTCGTGCGCGCCTCCCACCAGATGCGCGCCTTTGAGGACCGGTTCCTCACCATCGGCTTGCCCTACCGCGTCATCGGCGGCCCGCGCTTCTACGAGCGGATGGAAATTCGCGACGCGCTTGCCTATTTTCGCCTTGCCGTCAGCCCCGATGATGATCTGGCGTTTGAGCGGATCGTGAACACGCCGAAGCGTGGCTTGGGCGACAAGGCGCAGCAAAAAATCCAGGTGACCGCCCGGACCAATGGCGTCTCTCTCCATGAAGGCGCGCGCATTCTGCTCATGGCCAAAGGGCTTGGCGGAAAAGGCGCGGTGGAGCTGCAAAAGCTCGTTGATGGCATCGATCGTTGGGCCGCGCAGGTTCGAAACGAGGCCGACACCCACATTGAAACCGCCGAGATGATCCTAGAGGAATCCGGCTACACCGAGATGTGGCAGAACGACAAAACGCCCGAAGCGCCAGGCCGGCTCGATAACCTCAAGGAACTGATCAAAGCGCTGGAAAGCTTTGAAAACTTGCAAGGGTTCCTCGAACATATCTCCCTTGTCATGGACAACGATACCGAGGCCCAGGGCGAGCAGGTCTCGATCATGACGCTGCACGGCGCTAAGGGCCTCGAATTCCCGGCTGTGTTCCTGCCGGGTTGGGAAGACGGCCTTTTCCCCTCACAGCGCTCCATGGATGAAAGCGGGCTCAAGGGGTTGGAGGAAGAACGCCGCCTCGCCTATGTCGGCATCACCCGCGCGGAGGAGCTGTGCACGATCAGTTTCGCGGGAAACCGTCGTGTCTACGGGCAATGGCAATCCCAACTACCCTCCCGCTTTATCGACGAACTGCCAGAAGCGCATGTCGAGGTTCTGACGCCCCCCGGGCTCTACGGCCATCAGGGTGGCAGCATGATGGGACAGGCGTCACCGGTGATGCAGGCTGCGTCCGAGAGCGATCTCCATGACAAAGCTGCCAACGCCAATGTCTACAACTCCCCCGGGTGGCGGCGCTTGCAAGAGCGTCAAAACCTGCGTGGCACGTCTCAACCGCGCGAAAGCAAAAACATGGTGATCGACGCGCAGGCTGTCTCCAGCTTTACGACAGGGGAGCGGGTCTTTCACCAGAAATTCGGCTACGGCACGGTCGAGGGGATCGAAGGCGACAAGCTCGACATCGCTTTTGACAAGGCGGGGTCAAAGAAGGTGGTTGGCAAGTTTCTTGTTGCAGCGGAAAGTGCGGGCGACGTGCCGTTCTAGGCCGCAAACAGAGCGGGATAGAGCGAGGCCATTAAAAGCGCTGCCATCGTCCAGTTGAACACACGCAGCCGCAAAGGGTTGGTCAGGACGCGCCGCAACTGCGTACCCAAAAGCGTCCAACTGCTCACCGCAGGCCCATTCACCAGCCCAAACGTCCCAGCTACCGCTGCGACGGCCCATAAAGACGGGCCAAAGGAATAGACGGTCACCGCAGTCAACGCCATTGCCCAGGCCTTAGGGTTCACCCATTGAAACGCCGCCGCCTGCAAGAATGTCATCGGCGTTCCACTTGCTTCGCCGTCACCCGGCGGTGCCGCATTGGCGATTTTCCACGCCAGCCAAGTCATGTAGACGACGCTCATGATCTTCAACACATCGTGCAGGACTGGGTAGGCGTCGAAAATCTGCGCCAGCCCAAGCCCCACCAAAAAGACCATCAAGGTGAAGCCCAGGGCGATCCCCAACATATGCGGCACAGTTCGCCAAAACCCGAAATTTGCGCCTGAAGCCATCAGCATCAGGTTGTTGGGCCCCGGTGTGATCGAGGAGACGAAGGCAAAGCCAATAAGGCCGTATAGGATTTCAATACTCATGGGCGCAACATTATGCTTGCTCTGACGCATTTGAATTGCGTTCTTGCGCCAAATTGCAGTTTCTGCACAACTTGACGGCGCTATGGATGAAATAAACCAGAAAATATTGCGCGAGTTGTCGCGCGACGGGCGGCTCAGCAATATCGAACTCGCTGATCGTGTCGGCCTTTCCCCTTCCGCGTGTCTGCGCCGTGTCCAAGACCTCGAAAAGCGCGGGGTGATCAAAGGCTACCGTGCCATTCTCGACCGCGACAAGATCGGAGCGGGCTTTGTCGCCTATATCGCGGTCGGCCTGTCAGATCACTCCAAAGCGAGCCAAGAGGCGTTTGAGCGCGCGATCTCTCGCGCCCATGAGGTGCGGGAATGCCACAATATCACAGGAACGGTCGAATATATGCTGCGTGTCGAGTGTGCCGATCTGCCCAGCTACAAACATTTCCACACTGAAATCCTCGGCGTGCTGCCGCAGGTCAACGCAATCACAAGCTATATCGTTATGGGGTCGCCGAAAGATGAGCGGGCCTAACATCCGGGCATAAAAAAACGGTGGTGCCGGGAGGAGTGGCACCACCGTCCTTATTGATATGGTCTCCCCAGGGAGGAGGCGGGTCGACCATAAGTGAAGCGCTCTTTTGGGAGGAAAGTAAAAGCTACGCTTCAGATTGTCCGGGCGATCAATCGGGAGGAAATTTCGTCCCGGACAAAACTCTTAGTTCTTATATGCGGCCTCGTATGCGATCCGCTTGATCTCGGAGCGGTGAATGCCCAGGTCTGCCAATTCGCGGTTGGAGAGAGCTTTGAGCTCGCCCAATGTTGTGCGATATACTTTGGCGCGGGCGGCGCGCTCGGTGAATTCTGCGATGACGGCGCGAACGCGGTCAAAGAGGCTGTTTGTCGTTGTGTTTGTGTATGCCACTTTATTCTCTCTTTCGTTCGGTTGACTGATCGTTGGGCGGTCCCTGTCGTCAGCGTCTTGGTCGTTGTGTTTCATAATTAGGGTTTTGCTGCGCTGCCGCAAGACTTGCTGTGACAATGCTGCTATGCAGAAAATGCATGGCTTAAGTATCTGATTTATATGGTTAACCTTGGGGCAATCTGCTCAAAAAAGCGCCGCTTTATGGATGGGTTTTGTTTACAAAAAGTTCATATTTGCGGCGCGGCGCGGCGAATAGTTGGCATTCTTGAGCCCATGGGGGTTGTTCTTTTGTTCTGTGCCCTACAAGTAAGCAAATGACCGAGTAGGAGGCATTTACCAATGTCGGTGAGTAAAGAGCAGGTTTTGGCCGCGTTGAGCAGCCTCGGATTGCCCGATGGCGGCGACGTCGTGTCTCGTGACATGGTCCGCGCGCTGCAAATCGACGGCGGAACGGTACGATTCGTGCTCGAAGTCTCTCCCGAACAGGCCCCTAAATTCGCCGGTGTTCGTGACGCGGCCCAAGCCGTCGTTCAACGGTTGGAGGGCGTGGATAGTGTGTCGGTCGTACTTACGGCACACGGGCCTGCAGCAAAGCAAGCGACACCTGCAGGCGCGCCGCCCTCACTAAAAGTGGGCGGCCATCCCAAGCCTCAGGCCGAACCCACCAAACCGTCCGGCGTCGACCGCATCGTTGCCATTGCGTCCGGCAAAGGAGGGGTAGGTAAATCCACCCTGTCCTCCAACCTGGCTGTGGCGCTGGCCAAGCAGGGCCGCAAAGTCGGGCTGCTCGATGCCGATATATACGGGCCGTCGCAGCCGCGCATGATGGGCGTCTCTGACCGGCCAAAATCGCCAGATGGCAAAACCATCATTCCGTTAACGGCACATGGCGTGACGATGATGAGCATTGGTTTGATGGTCGAGCCTGAGAAAGCCGTCGTCTGGCGTGGGCCCATGTTGATGGGCGCGCTTCAGCAAATGATGGGGCAGGTGGAATGGGGCGAGCTTGATATCTTGCTCGTCGACCTGCCGCCCGGCACTGGCGATGTGCAACTCACGCTGTGCACCAAAACCCAGATGACCGGCGCGATTGTGGTCTCAACCCCGCAAGATGTGGCGCTGCTGGATGCGCGCAAGGCGCTCGACATGTTCAAGACGTTGCACACGCCGGTTCTGGGTCTCGTCGAGAACATGTCGCATTATATATGTCCAAGCTGCGGGCATGAGGCGCATATCTTCGGCCATGGCGGCGTGGCAGAAGAGGCGCAGAAACTTGGTCTTCCGTTCCTTGGGGAAATCCCGCTCGAGCTTGAGGTCCGCCTTGCGGGTGATGCAGGCACGCCGATCTCTGCGGGCGACAGCAAAGTGGCCGAAGCCTACGCCACCCTCGCCAAACGGCTCATTGACGGTGGTATGGCGTAAAAGCGCCACCGGACCTAACCCGCTTAATCACACTTGAACGACGAATCAAATCGACTCATTTTTGGGTGATTCGGTTGTGTTTGGATGCTCCAATGCCTTCGTTTGGCGAAAAATCGCAGATTTATTGGGAAAAAATGGGAAAGCGCGCCGCTGCATGGGCGCCACTATATTTGGTGTTTCTGAATTTTCGAACCGCAAGCACGGCTAATTTTCCCGTTGTGGGAAGGGCTCGGCTGGTTTAGCTTTCCATTAAATCCCAGCATTGCCCATAAATTTCCATTGCTTCCCATAAGCTCCCATGGCACAACAGTCCCACGATGAGGACGGGCCACAACAAGGGGCATTTAAGAACCCCGAAGGCGACCAAAAGGTTTCATACAGGCACCCTTTCACATCGAAAGACGCTGAACCCTGCGCGAGCAGACATCCCCCCAGGTGGCGCGGGTTCAGCACTCCCCAAGTGGGAACACGCGGCGGATTGATCAGTGGCAGCAGATCAATCCGCCGTTTTCATTTCTAAGGCCGGTTTCAATGGCGGCACTGGGTGGGAAAAGGGACAAAGGGGTCACATCGCGTGGCACAACGGTTCAGAGGCGAAAGCGTCCACAAGGTGGACAGCAAGGGCAGGGTATCTATCCCGGCCCTCTATCGCCGTGTGCTGGAGGCCGGTGACCCGGATTGGACCGAAGGGCTGCAGCCCAATGTTGTGATCGTTTATGGCGGTGCCAACCAGAACTATCTTGAATGCTACACGCAAGAGGCCATTGCCGAGGTCGATGCGAAAATCTCAAAGCTCCCGCGCGGCTCCAAACGACGCCGCATTCTTGAGCGCATTTTTAACGGCCAGGCCCTGCCCACGCAGACCGACGATACCGGTCGCCTCGTGCTGCCAGCAAAGCTGCGCGAAAAAATCGGCATCACGAATGAGGCGCAATTCACGGCCTCCGGCGACACGTTCCAGATCTGGGCCCCCGAGGCCTTCACAAAACGTGATGAAGACTTGGAGGAATTTATCGCCTTGGAGGGCGAGGATTTCGACCCGCTCACCTGGCTCGATGATGACCCGTTTGGAGCAGCGGAGTAGAGATGGCCGCCCATGTGCACCAGCCCAAAAGCGATGCACCGCACCTGCCGGTCCTCATTGATGCGATCCTGGAAAATGTAGACGTATCAGGGGTTTGGCTCGATGGGACCTTCGGTGCGGGGGGCTATAGCCGCGCGTTCCTGGAAGCAGGGTCGGACACGGTTATTGGTGTCGACCGTGACCCAATGGTGTTCGAGATGGCGCAAACTTGGGCGGCCGAATATGGCGAGCGTTTGAAGCTTGTCGAAGGCACCTTTTCAGACCTCGATACGCTTGCCGCAGACCTCCAGCCGCTTGACGGTATCGTCCTCGACCTGGGCGTCTCCTCCATGCAGCTCGACCAAGCAGAGCGCGGTTTTTCCTTCCTGCGCGACGGCCCGCTCGACATGCGCATGGCGCAAGACGGCCCTTCGGCGGCTGATCTGGTCAATGGCGCGGACGAAGCGCTGATTGCCGATATTCTCTTCCAATACGGCGAAGAACGCGCCTCCCGAAGGATCGCACGTGCCATCATTTCAGCCCGCCCGATCACCACTACGGCGCGTTTGGCCGAGGTGATCGAAGGTGTGTTGCCCAAGTCCAAACCCGGCCAAAGCCATCCCGCGACACGGTCTTTTCAGGCAATCCGTATCGCGGTGAACGACGAATTCGGGCAACTTATCAAGGGTTTGGAAGCCGCAGAACGCGCGCTCAAACCCGGCGGGCAGCTCGCTGTGGTCAGCTTTCATTCGCTCGAAGATCGCATCGTAAAAAAGTTCATGGCCGCGCGCGCCGGAGCGACAGGCGGCGGCTCCCGCTATGCGCCCGAAATTGAAAAAGACGACCCTACGTTCACCCTGACCCCGCGTCGTGCCATCGCAGCAGACAAAGATGAGCTTGCCCGCAACCCGCGTGCCCGCTCTGCCAAGCTGCGCGTGGCCACACGCACCGACACCCTGCCGCGCGCCTCAGACCGCGCCGGGTTGGGTCTGCCCAAACTCGCCTTGAAGGAGCTGTTTTAATGCGTGGTTTTGTATTCGGTCTCTTCGCCCTTGCCGTGATGGGCCTTGCCTATTGGGCCTATTCCGAGAATTACAAAACGCAAGACGCGCTGCGCACCGCGTCTGATTTGCAGCGCGAGATTGGCAATTCCCGCGAAACCCTCGCCGTGCTTCAAGCCGAATGGGCCTATCTCAACCGCCCTGAGCGTCTGTCAGACCTTGCAAAGCTCAATTTCGACAAGCTGCAGCTTCTCCCCATCACCCGCGACCAGTTTGCGCTCGTCACCCAGGTCTCTTTCCCGCCGGTGGAATTCAATATCGAAGACCTGATCGGCGAGATTGAGGTCCAGGGCCGATTGACCTCCGAGAATGGGGAGCAACAGTAATGCGCACCCCCCTCCGCCCGCTCGCCCGTGTCTTGCAAGCCCGCCTGCGCGGCGAGAACCCTGACAAGATCGAGGCGGATAACATCCGCGCCCGGCATGAAGAAATGCGTGACAAGATGCGCGCCCGCGCGGAGTCGCGCCTGCTTTTCACCGCCGTTCTGTTCCTTGCGGGCTTCTCCGTTGTCGGCATCCGCATGACGGCGCTCGCCTCCTCGGAACCGGTTGAGCCACGCGCTTCCGCAAGCTCGGCCAGCATCGTCGCGCAGCGTGCAAATATCACCGATCGCAACGGCCGGGTTCTCGCCACCAACCTGATCACCAATTCGCTCTATGCCCAGCCCAAGCGGATGATCGAGCCCGAGCGCGCCGCGAAAGAGCTCGCAGCAATCTTCCCCGAGCTGAAAGAGGATGAGCTGCTCGAAGATTTCACCGGCACCCGTAAGTTCTTGTGGGTCAAACGAAAAATCAGCCCGGAGCAACAGCAAGCGGTCCATGACATTGGTGAACCGGGCCTCCTGTTTGGCCCGCGCGAAATGCGACTTTACCCCATTGGCAAACTAGCCCCCCACGTGCTGGGCGGGGCCAGTTTTGGTCGCGAAGGCGTGCATTCCGCCGAGGTGATTGGTACAGCGGGTGTCGAAAAAGCATTCGACGCCTATCTGCGCGATCCGGCCTATGGCGGCGCGCCGCTGGAGCTGTCCATCGACATGACGATCCAACAGGCCATGCGCCGCGTGCTTTATGGCGGCATGAAGCTGATGAACGCGCGAGGCGCGACGGCAGTCCTGATGAAGGTCGATACCGGCGAGGTCGTCTCAATGGTTTCACTGCCTGATTTCGATCCCAACACGCGCCCGCCCGGTCTTTTGAAGGGCGACCCGTCTGACAGCCCGCTTTTCAACCGCGCTGTTCAAGGCGTGTATGAGCTGGGGTCTACTTTCAAAGTTTTCACCGCAGCGCAAGCTCTCGAACTAGGTCTCGTTAACCCCTCCACAATGCTTGAGACCAAAGGCCCTATGAGATGGGGCCGCTATCGCATCCGCGATTTCCGCTACTATGGTGATGAAATGAGCGTGACGGATGTGATCGTAAAGTCCTCCAATATCGGTACCGCCAAAATGGCGCTCAACATCGGCGCCAAGCGGCAACGCGCCTTCCTGGATTCGCTTGGCTTCTTCGACCCCACCCCAGTGGAGCTCGTTGAGGCCCCGGGCGCACATCCGATCCTGCCGCGCAAATGGTCGGAAATCTCAACGATGACAATCTCTTACGGCCACGGCATGGCCGCCAGCCCACTGCACTTGGCGGCTGGTTTCGCGACGATGGTCGGCGGTGGCACCAAGGTGACACCCACGCTGGTGAAGACCGAAAATGCCGAGAAGGGGGAGCGGATCATATCGGAGCGCACCTCCGCCCAAATCCGTCAGATGCTGCACAAGGTTGTCCAAGAAGGCACCGCCTCCTTCGCACGTGACACCGGCTATCTGGTGGGCGGTAAGACGGGCACGGCCGACAAGCCCAAACGTGAAGGCGGCGGATACCACAAGGACAAGGTCATCGCGACTTTCGCCTCGGCCTTCCCGATCACGAGCCCCGAATATGTGCTGGTGGTCACGCTAGATGAGCCGTCGGAGAATTCTGGTAAGGAGCCACGCCGCACCGCCGGTTGGACCGCCGTGCCCGTCGCCGCCGAAATCATCAAACGCACCGCGCCGCTTTTGGGTCTGAGACCGATTGAATTCGGCAGCCCGGATGCGGTAACACCCGTCAAATTTCAATGAGCGCCGATTTAAGCAAGTCGCGCTGATGGGGGCCAGATGGGGCAAGGGACAAAATCGCTCAGTGATCTCGGCCTGACCGCAATGGCCGGGCGTGAAGCGCGCATCACCGGTCTCTCTGTCGACAGCCGTTTGCTCAAACCCGGCAATCTTTTCGCAGGTCTTCCTGGCACCAATGTCCACGGCGCGGAATTCATCAAATACGCATTGCGGATGGACGCGGGCGCGATCCTGACTGATCCGGTCGGGGCCGAGATCGCGGAAGAAGAAATCAAAGCTGCGGACATTCCCCTTGTCGTCACCGAGGACCCCCGTCAAGCGTTGGCCTATGCCTCAGCCCTTTGGTTCGGCACCCAACCCGCGCACATGGCCGCCGTGACGGGGACCAACGGTAAGACCTCAGTGGCCAACTTTACCCGCCAAATCTGGTCCGAGCTGGGCCTTGATGCCGCCAATATCGGCACAACGGGCGTCGAAGGTGCTTTCACCGCCCCATCCTCGCACACCACGCCCGAACCGATCACGCTGCACGGGCTGCTTGCGCAGATGGCGGAAGCCGGCGTCAGCCACGCAGCGATGGAAGCCTCCTCCCACGGGCTCGAGCAGCGACGCCTCGATGGGGTTCGCCTCATGGCCGCAGGCTTCACCAATCTCAGCCAGGACCATCTCGACTACCACCCAACGTTTAACGACTACTTCAACGCCAAAGTGCGGCTTTTTTCTCGTGTTTTGCCCGCTGACGGCATCGCGGTCATCAACATGGATGACCCCTCAAGCCAGCGGATGGCTTCTTTGGCGCAATCGCGCGGGGCGAAGCTGCTGCGGGTTGGCGCACATGAAAGCTGCGAGCTACATCTGATCAGCCAACGCTTCGACGCCACGGGCCAAGAGCTGCGCTTCGCTTACGCAGGCGACGTCCACCAAACCCGATTAGAGCTCATAGGCGGCTTCCAAGCCTCCAATGTCCTCGTAGCAGCAGGCCTCGCCATCGGCTGTGGCGCAAAACCGTCTGAGGTGTTCGAGACCTTCCCGATGCTGCAAACCGTACGGGGCCGTATGCAAAAGGCTGCGACCCGTATCAATGGGGCGGCTGTTTTCGTCGACTACGCCCACACTCCGGCGGCCTTGGAAACAGCGCTGCAAGCCATGCGCCCGCATGTCATGGGCAGGCTCGTTGTTGTATTTGGCGCGGGCGGTGACCGTGACCGGGGAAAGCGCCCGCTGATGGGTAAGGCCGCGCAGGACAATGCCGATTTGGTGTTTGTCACCGATGACAACCCGCGTTCGGAAGACCCCGCCGATATCCGCGCCGCCATCATGGAGGCCGTCCCAAACGCCAATGAAGTCGGCGACCGGGCCGAGGCCATCCTGCGCGGCGTGGACGCTTTGGGCCCGGGCGACACGCTGCTTATTGCAGGCAAAGGCCATGAAACAGGCCAATCCATTGGCGATTCAGTGCTGCCTTTTGATGATGTAGAGCAGGCCAGCATTGCGGTCGCTGCGCTAGACGGGGGTATTTAGATGGCGATCTGGACCGCCTCCGACGCCGCTGAAGCCACTGGCGGCGAGGCAACTACAGATTGGAGCGCAACAGGCGTCTCCATCGACACACGCACGCTCGCGCCAGGCGACCTGTTTGTTGCGCTCAAAGACATCCGCGACGGCCATGATTTCGTCGCTCAAGCTTTGGAAAAAGGGGCGGCGGCAGCCCTTGTTTCCCGCGTGCCCGATGGGGTCAGCGAAGGCGCGCCACTACTTTTCGTAGACGACGTGCTCACAGGCCTAGAAGCCCTCGGCCGCGCCGCCCGCGCGCGCACCAATGCGCAGGTCATAGGCGTCACCGGCTCCGTCGGCAAAACCTCCACCAAGGAGATGCTGCGCACCATGCTCAGCGCCCAAGGCAAAACCCATGCAGCGGAAAAGAGCTACAACAACCACTGGGGCGTCCCCCTGACGCTCGCGCGGATGCCCGCAGACAGCGCCTATGCGGTGATCGAGATCGGCATGAACCACCCCGGCGAGATCGCGCCGCTCGCTCGCATGGCCCAGCTAGACGTTGCGATGATCACCACCGTGGCGCCTGCGCATCTGGAAGCCTTTGAAAGCATCGAAGGCATCGCCCATGAAAAAGCGAGCATCTTCCAAGGGTTGATGGAGACCGGCGGCGTTGCGATCATCAATGCGGACATTCCAACGACCGATCTTCTACTCGATGCAGTTCCCTTCGGCTGTGAACGCTTCGGCAGGTCCAATAGCGCCGAATGGCAACTGACCGAGGTGATCGAAACCGAGCACGCCACCGCCTGCGCCGCCTTCCATCGTGGCGACAAGCTGCTCTTTAAAGTCAACGCCCCCGGCGGGCATTTCGCGATGAACGGGTTGGGCGCATTGGCCGCTTGCGTCGCAGCCGGTGCCGATCTCGGCCAGTCCGTCATCGCGCTTGGCCAATGGCAGCCGCCGCAGGGCAGGGGCGCGCGGCAGTTCATCTCCCTCGACAAGGCCACTGAAAAAATCGATATCGATCTGATCGACGAGGCCTATAACGCAAACCCCGCCTCACTGGTCGCAGCCCTTGATGTGCTCGCCCAGATCACCCCACCCGGCAAGCGCGGCCGACGCGTCGCAATCGTCGGCGATATGAAGGAACTGGGGAAAACCGAGGCCGAGCTGCATCGCGCCATCGCGGATGAAACGGCAATAGAGGCGCTCGACCTCATTCATTGCGTCGGCCCCCTGATGAAACACCTGCACGCAGCCCTTCCGCCCGAAAAGCAAGGCCTCTGGGCCGAAACCTCAGATACGCTCGCCGCTCAACCAAGCGCGCTGGTGCAGGCTGGGGACGTCGTCATGGCCAAAGGATCGCTCTCCATGAAAATGGCGCTGATCGTTGACGCCATACGCAATATGGGCGACATCACGCCCCAACAAGACGAGGGGCACCACTAGATGCTGTATTGGCTGACAGCCTTTTCCGATGGCGGGGATTTCTTTAACCTGTTCCGATACATCACTTTTCGGGCAGGCGGCGCCTTCTTCACCGCGCTGATCTTCGGATTCGTCTTCGGCCAGCCGCTGATCAACTTGCTCAAGCGCAAGCAGCGCAACGGTCAGCCGATCCGCGATGATGGCCCCGAAAGCCACCTGATCACAAAGCAAGGCACGCCCACCATGGGCGGGGTTTTGATCCTTGGCGCGCTCGTCGTCTCTACGCTTCTGTGGGCGCGGCTCGACAACGGGTTTGTCTGGGTGGTGCTCTTCGTCACCATGGGCTTCGGCACGATCGGCTTTATCGACGACTATGCCAAGGTGACGCAGAATACCCATGGCGGTATCTCCGCTCGCGTCAGGCTTATCGCGGGCTTCATCATTGCAGCCGTCGCAGGCTTCACGACGACCATGCTGCACCCTGAAGCGCTGACGAACCAACTGGCCCTGCCAGTTTTTAAAGATGTCCTTGTTAACTTGGGCTTTTTCTTCATCCCCTTCGCCATGTTTGTCATCGTTGGCGCGGCCAATTCTGTGAACCTGACAGACGGGCTAGATGGGCTGGCCATCATGCCCGTCATGATCGCCGCAGGCGCTCTTGGGGTCATTGCCTACGCCGTGGGCCGGGTCGACTTCACCGATTATCTGGGCCTGCATTACGTGCCCGGCACGGGCGAATTGCTGATCTTCGTTGCGGGCATCATCGGCGGTGGCCTTGGATTTCTTTGGTATAACGCACCCCCTGCCGCAGTCTTTATGGGCGATACTGGCTCGCTAGCCCTGGGCGGTGCGCTAGGCGCCATCGCTGTGACCACCAAGCACGAGTTGGTTCTGGGCATCATCGGCGGGCTCTTCGTGGTCGAGACCCTCTCCGTCATCATCCAGGTGCTTTACTACAAACGCACAGGCAAGCGCGTCTTCCTGATGGCCCCGATCCACCACCACTTTGAGAAGAAAGGTTGGGCCGAGCCGCAGATCGTGATTCGCTTCTGGATCATCTCGCTCATCCTCGCCATGATCGGCCTCGCAACGCTGAAAATCCGGTGAGCCATGCCGCAGGCTGATCTTCTCTATTCCGCCGATCTCGACATCGACTCGACAGACATTTTGCAGGCGGTTGAAGCCGTCATCCTCGCCCGCGACCCAGGCGCTGTGGCCTGCCGCGGTCGCGCCTATCCTGCCTCTGACTTCCACCACACCCATGTGACTTTGCGCGTGACTTTCCTGCCCAAAGCACACCGCGATGCGGAGTTCATGAACGCTATGCATGCGGAGATTGAGGCCGTCCTCAAAGCCCGCATCCACCAGCCTTGCGGCCTTGCTGTTGGCCTAACGTTCACTGGCGATTATTACAAAACCACCAAACATGACGGCGCGCCGAGATGATCCCGGTCCAAGGCTATAAAGGCGCAAAAGTTGCCGTGCTGGGCCTTGGCCGCTCGGGCCTGTCTGCCGCCAAAGCATTGCGCGAAGGCGGCGCAGAACCGGCGGTCTGGGACGACAACGCGGATGCGCGCGCCAGGGCGGAAGCAGAGGGCTTCACTCCGAAGGACCTCTCCAAACAGGGGGCGTTCGAAGGCATCGCCGCGCTAATTACCTCCCCCGGCATCCCGCATCTCTACCCCGCGCCGAACCCAATCATCGCCGCCGCGCAAGAGGCCGGCGTTCCGGTCGACAATGACATTTCGCTTTTCTTCCAAAGCTTCGCCACGCGCGATTGGGACAGCTTTGACCAGATGCCAAAGGTTGTGGCCATCACCGGCTCCAACGGCAAATCCACGACCTCCGCTTTGATCCACCACATCCTTGAAAGCGTAAACCGTCCGACCCAGTTGGCGGGAAATATCGGCCGTGGCGTGCTGGATCTGGACCCTGCAATTGACGGTGAAGTGATCGTGCTTGAGCTCTCCAGCTACCAGACCGAGCTTGCCCGAAACCTGACCCCTGACGTCGCCGTTTTCACTAACCTGACCCCAGACCACCTGGATCGCCATGCGGGCTTCGGCGGGTATTTCGCGGCCAAACGCCGCCTGTTTGCCGAAGGCGGGCCTGACCGCGCTGTGATCGGCGTGGACGAGCCAGAGGGGCGCTACCTCGCGGGCCAGCTGTCGAGCAACGCCGCCGATGACCGCGTTGTGCGCATCTCGTCTGGCACCAAACTGACCGGCCCCGGCTGGGCGGTCTTTGCAAAGAAAGGCTTTCTGGCAGAAACCCGCAAAGGCAAGCAAATCGCTTCAATCGACTTGCGTTGCATCGCTGGCTTGCCCGGCGCTCATAACCACCAAAACGCCTGCGCCGCCTATGCCGCCTGCCGCACCCTTGGGCTCGCTCCGCGCGTGATCGAGCAAGCGTTTCACAGCTTCAAAGGCTTGCCGCATCGCTCCCAACTGGTGGCCGAAAAAGACGGCATCTGTTTCGTAAATGACAGCAAAGCCACCAATGTCGATGCTGCCGCCAAAGCGCTGTCGGCCTTCAAGAATATCCGCTGGATATGCGGCGGGCTTGAAAAAGAGGGCGGCCTTGACGGGCTGAAACCAGCACTGGGTGACGTCAAAAAAGCCTATGTCATAGGGCGGGAGGCGGCTGGTTTCGCCCTTCAACTCGGCAACACCCCGCATGAGGTTTGTACGACCATGGCGAACGCGGTCGCTCTCGCTGCATCCGAGGCGGAAAAAGGCGAAACGGTCCTGTTGGCTCCGGCCGCGGCCAGTTTCGACCAATATGACAGTTTCGAGAAACGCGGTGACGATTTCATCGCGGAAGTCGAAAAGCTGCTCCGCCCACAGATCTCCTGAGTGCGTTAAGCCTTATAGGCAGCAGCCCGCTCATCCGCGCTTAGAACCACCGGCTTTGAGACAGCCAAACCGGTCGTCGCATCAAAGAACGGCGTCTTGCGCCAGCCACCCGTCATCAAAGCAATAGCGGCATTGCGCAAGGTGCGAACCGCAAAAAAGGCCAGGTTGCCCGGCGGCTCTTCTACAGGTGCCAAAGCCTGTTCGGGCTTGTGACGAAACTGCACTGGGCCAAGCCCATCCTTGGGCTCCATGTTCTCGACGACCAGCCCGACAAAGGAAAACTTCGCCTTGCCCAAAGTGTTGCACAAAGAAGTCCCACAACAGCTGGTATGCCAACGATAAAGGCCTTTCGGCGCGAGCCGCATAACGGCCAGCTTGTCCGCGCCTTCGACGATTTCCAGCTTCTCTGGAACGGTCTGGTAAATCTCGGTCCCGCCCTTTTCGTCCGTGATCCGGTCCCACTCGCCCAAATGGCGCGCGGCCGCTTGGCAGTCGACGCAGTAGCAGACCGCGTGGTTGCAGCGGTCCGGTCTGTCATGGTTCAGCACCGCTTTGAAAGCGCCGCATTTGCAGCTGATCGAAATCTTGTCGGCCATAGCTGCGATCTTAACCGAAAGCCCTGTATGACAACAGCAAAACTCAGGCTGGATTGGCGCGCCAAATACCGCTACACTGACGGGATAGACCCGAAAAATCGGGCATCCGAGCGATCGGAAGAGGCAGTAAATGGCGGTATTCTCATGACTGAGATGGTGTATGGCACCGTAACGGCGCGCCCGGGCGAGCCGATCCTTCCCCGTTGGTGGCGCACGGTGGACAGCTGGTCGCTGTTTTGCGTCTTCGCATTATTCGGCATTGGGCTTCTTCTGGGCCTCGCAGCGTCGCCACCTTTGGCGGAGAAGAACAACCTCGACCCGTTTCACTATGTCTCAAAGCAAGCCGTGTTCGGCTGCATGGCCATGGGGGTGATGATCACAATCTCGATGATGTCGATTGATCTGGTCCGTCGCCTCGCCGTGTTGAGCTTTTTCGCAGCTTTTGTCGCGCTCGCATTGCTCCCTGTCTTTGGTACCGATTTCGGTAAGGGGGCCACGCGTTGGTACTCTTTGGGCTTTGCTTCGGTCCAGCCGTCAGAGTTCCTCAAGCCCGTTTTCATCGTCTTCTCCGCCTGGCTCATCGCCGCCAGCCAAGAGATTAACGGCCCGCCGGGTAAAACCATTTCCTTTGCGGTGACCTGTGTGATCGTGGCCTTCCTTTCCCTCCAGCCTGATTTCGGCCAAGCCTGCCTGATCCTGTTTGCTTGGGGCGTGGTGTATTTCATCGCGGGCGCGCCGCTGACATTGTTGATCGGCATGGCGGGCGCGGTGGTTGCGGCTGGCATGGCTGCTTACAATTTCTCTGAACACTTCGCGCGCCGCATCAACGGGTTCCTCTCGGCGGAGGTCGACCCAACGACGCAACTCGGCTACGCGACCAACGCGATCCGGGAGGGGGGCTTTTTCGGGGTAGGTGTCGGCGAGGGATCGGTCAAGTGGTCTCTGCCTGACGCGCATACGGATTTCATCATCGCCGTCGCGGCGGAGGAATATGGGTTGGTGCTGGTCCTGGCCATCATCGCGCTCTACGCGATTTTCACCACGCGATCCCTGCACCGTCTGACCAAGGAGCGTGACCCGTTCATCCGCCTGGCAGGCACCGGGCTCGCTGCCATGTTCGCTATGCAAGCGATCATCAATATGGGCGTCGCGGTGCGGCTGCTGCCTGCCAAAGGCATGACGCTTCCTTTCGTCTCCAATGGCGGCTCGTCTCTGATTGCGGGCGGCATTGCGCTTGGCATGTTGTTGGCCTTCACCCGCAAGCGCCCGCAAGGCGACATGCGTGACATCATGATCAAGCGGGGCCGCGGGTGAGCGCGCCGCTTCTGGTTATCGCCGCGGGCGGTACAGGCGGGCATATGTTCCCGGCGCAATCGCTGGCGGAGGTGATGCTGGCGCAAGGCTGGCGGGTGAAACTGACCACGGACGCGCGCGGTGCGCGCTATGTCGGTGGGTTTCCGGACACGGTGCAGATCGAAGAGCTGAAATCAGCCACCTTTGCACATAGCGGTGCCGCTGCGAAGCTGAGCGCGCCTTTTAAGCTGGCGGCGGGCGTCCTGTCCGCCATGATGAATTTCCGCCGCGACCGGCCCAATGTCGTCGTAGGCTTTGGCGGCTACCCGTCCTTCCCTGCCATTTCCGCGGCTTGGCTGATGAAGCTGCCGCGCATGATCCATGAGCAAAACGGGGTGCTGGGCCGGGTGAATCAAGCCTTTGCGAAACGGGTCGACGCCATCGCCTGCGGTACTTGGCCGACCGAGTTGCCAGATGGTCTGGACGGCCATTTCACGGGCAACCCGGTCCGTGCCTCGATCCTGGAACGCCAAGGTGCGCCTTACATTCCGCCGGGCGATTACCCCATGAGCGTCGTTGTTATTGGCGGCAGTCAGGGTGCGCGCATTTTGGGGGAGGTCGTCCCACAAGCCATCGCGCTATTGCCCGAGGACCTGAAGAAAAACATCCGGGTGGCCCAGCAGGCCCGCGACGAGGACGCAGCTCAGGCGGAGAGAGTTTACGCCGAAGCCGGGATCATGGCCGAGGTCGCGCCTTTTTTCCATGACATTCCCAGCCGGTTTTCCGAGGCACAGCTCGTCATCGCACGTTCTGGCGCGTCCACGGTTGCAGACCTGTCCGTCATTGGCCGTCCCTCTATTCTTGTCCCGCTTGCCGCCGCCATTCGCGATGAGCAAACCGCCAATGCACGCGGGTTGGTCGAAGCAGGCGCTGCGATCATGATGCCCGAAAGCACCTTCACACCAGAGGCGTTGGCCGAGCAGATCGGCCTGATCTTGAGTCAGGAAAAGGGCTCCGTCCATATGGCCAATGCAGCACTGTCGCAAGGCAAGCCTGATGCGGCGGAGGCGCTTGCCGACCTCGTCCACCAACTCAACCAGAAGAATAAGACATGAACGCAGACAGCACCAAACTGCCCTTAGAGCTCGGCGCGATCCATTTTGTTGGTATCGGCGGGATCGGCATGTCGGGCATCGCGGAGGTGCTGTTGAACCTGGGCTACACGGTGCAAGGATCGGATCTGAAAGCCTCCAAAATCACCGATCGTTTGGCGAAACTTGGCGCGACCATTTTTGAAGGTCAACGCGCCGAAAACCTTGAAAACGCCGATGTCGTTGTGATCTCCTCCGCCATCAAACCCGGCAACCCGGAGCTCGACGCCGCGCGGCTACAAGGCCTACCCGTCGTGCGGCGCGCCGAAATGCTGGCGGAGCTGATGCGGATGAAATCCAACATCGCCGTCGGCGGCACCCATGGCAAAACCACCACGACGACCATGGTGGCCGCGCTGCTGGACGCTGGCAATATCGATCCAACCGTGATCAATGGCGGCATCATACACGCCTATGGCTCCAACGCGCGCGTGGGGCAGGGGGAGTGGATGGTCGTCGAGGCCGACGAGAGCGACGGCACCTTCAACCGCCTCCCCGCCACTATTGCCATCGTCACCAATATCGACCCCGAGCATATGGAGCATTGGGGCGATTTCGACACGCTGCGGCAGGGCTTCCTCGATTTCGTCTCCAACATCCCCTTCTATGGGCTGGCCGTTTGCTGCACCGACCATCCGGAGGTCCAAGCGCTCGTTGGCAAGATCACCGACCGCCGCGTCGTGACCTTCGGTTTCAACGCGCAGGCCGATGTGCGCGCGGTGAACCTCACCTACAAAGCGGGTACCGCGCATTTCGACATTGCGCTCCAGAATGACGAGATGGTCATCGAAGGCTGCACCCTGCCGATGCCCGGGGACCACAATGTCTCCAACGCGCTATCCGCTGTGGCCGTCGCGCGGCATCTGGGCATGAAGGCCGAAGAGATCAAAGAGGCGCTCGCCAGCTTCGGCGGGGTAAACCGCCGTTTCACAAAGGTTGGCGAAATAGACGGCGTCACCATCATCGATGATTACGGCCACCACCCAGTGGAAATCGCCGCCGTCCTGAAAGCCGCCCGCCAGGCGACAGAGGGACGGGTGATCGCCGTGCACCAGCCGCATCGCTACACGCGGCTGCATTCGCTCTTTGACGATTTCTGCAGCTGTTTCAACGATGCTGACGTGGTCGGCATCTCGGAGGTCTTCGCAGCCGGCGAGGACCCCATCCCCGGCGCAGGTCGCGATGATCTGGTTGCTGGCCTCATCCGCCACGGCCATCGCCACGCCCGCATCGTCGAGGATGAAGCCGCGCTCGTCGCTTTGGTCAAAGAGCAGGCCAAGCCCGGCGATATGGTCGTGTGCCTCGGGGCGGGTACGATCAGCACTTGGGCGAATGCTTTGCCGGAGCGGTTGACCAAAGGGGCAGCGTAAGCCTTCCCAAGATGCCGAAAGCCTGCGCAAGACATTGCCACCGGTCTCTATTTTCGTGAGCCTTCGGCCTCGGTTCTCTGCTTTCTTCACCCTGTGTTAACCATAAAATTGACGCAAAGGTATGAAAAGTCTGACTTTTCAACGCGCGTGAACAGATGCAATATACTGACATATCCGTGCTGGAGTAAGATCTGTGAGTTTGTCGCTTACATTGGCCGCCCTTTGGGCGATTGCAGCCACGATCGTGGCCCTTCTACCGATGCGTCTGCAATATCTGCCGGGCGTGACGCTGCTGGTGGCTGCGCCATTTCTGCTAGGCTTCATTGGTTTTGAGCATGGGGTTCGGGTCGCGGCATTGGGGCTTGCAGGTTTTGTCTCCATGTTCCGCAATCCGCTGCGCCATTTCTACCGTCGCGCACGGGGCGAAATGCCGGAGATACCGCAATGAGCTTTTCCCTGATTGCAGCGTTGCTTTGGATAGTGATCGCTAATTTCGTGGCGATGCTGCCCTCGCGCGATCACCACTGGAAGGCCGCGTACGCCTTCATCGCCATCGGCGTGCCGATCCTGGGTTGGCTGACTTGGGAGAATGGCCCTTGGATTGGACTGCTCGCTCTGGCTGCTGGTGTCTCCATCCTGCGCTGGCCCGTCCGCTACCTCGGCCGTTGGATGCGCCGCAAAGCAGGGCTGGACAAGCCCGTACATCCCGCCGAATAAAGACCATCCGCATTCAACGCGGGATGGATAGAGGCGGGCGATCTCATGCAAGACAACTGGCCAGAGCTGCGCGGCGCGCTGACACCGGGCAGGGAGCTCGCGGAGCTCACATGGCTGCGCGTCGGCGGTCCCGCCAAAGCATTGTTTCAACCTGCCGACCGGGACGATCTCGTACATTTCCTCAAATCCTATACCGGTCCAGTTTTCACCATGGGCGTTGGCTCCAACCTGATCATCCGCGATGGCGGGCTCGACGCTGTGGTGATCCGGCTCGGGCGCGGCTTTAACGGCTTCTCCGCCCAAGGCAACCGCATCACCTGCGGCCCGGCACTGCTTGATGCCCATGCCGCCCGCAAGGCGGCGGATGCTGGGCTCGATCTGACCTTTCTGCGTACCATCCCCGGCGCCATTGGTGGGGCGGTGGCGATGAATGCGGGGTGCTATGGAACCTATATGGCAGATGTGTTCGTCGAAGCGACTGTGGTGCTGCGCTCGGGCGAGACCGTCACGTTGGACAAAGACGCGCTGAAATTCGCCTACCGCCAGTCCGCTTTGCCCGAAGGCGCGGTGATCGTTGAGGTGGTGATGGAGGCGCCGAAAGGTGATCCGAAAGAGCTGCACGCCCGCATGGACGATCAGCTCGCCAAACGCGACGCGACCCAGCCCACCAAAGACCGCACTGCCGGGTCAACCTTCAGAAATCCTGCCGGTTTCAGCTCGACGGGTCGTGAGGATGACACGCATGAGCTGAAGGCCTGGAAGGTGATTGATGACGCAGGGCTACGTGGCCACACGCTCGGAGGGGCGCAGATGAGTGAGAAACACCCCAATTTTCTGATCAACACCGGCGACGCCACCGCCGCCGATCTGGAAGATTTGGGGGAGCTGGTGCGGAAAAAGGTTTTCGAGCACTCCGGAATAGAGTTACACTGGGAAGTGCTTCGCATCGGGAACAGGCTCCCGCACGAAGACGCATAAAAACGCGGCCAAAAGGCTGCTCCGAATAAGGCCCACCAATAAGGGCTGATAAAGAAGAAACACGAGGCGGCGATGTCGAGCAGGGCATACCGTAAAGTGGCAGTTTTGATGGGCGGCCCCTCCGCTGAGCGGGAGGTGTCTCTGTCAACCGGGCGCGCCTGCGCCGCCGCGTTGCGGGACGAAGGATATGAGGTGGTGGAGCTGGACGCGGGTCCGGACCTTTCTGCGCGCCTGTCCGAGATCAAACCCGATTGCTGTTTCAACGCGCTCCATGGTCGATGGGGGGAAGATGGCTGCGTGCAAGGCCTTCTGGAATGGATGCGTGTGCCTTACACCCATTCGGGCGTCGCGGCCTCTGCGCTCGCGATGGACAAAGAACGCACGAAGGAGGTCTACCGCCGCCACGGGCTTCCAGTCGCCGAAAGCGTATTGGCCGATAAATCCGACGTCATGTCGCGCCACGTGATGGACGCGCCCTACGTGGTGAAACCCTATAATGAGGGTTCTTCTGTCGGCGTCTATTTGGTGCAAGAGGGCGCCAATAGCCCGCCGCAACTGGCCGAGGATATGCCCGACACAGTGATGGTCGAGGCTTTTGTGCCAGGCCGGGAACTGACCGTGTCGGTCCTCGATGACCGCGCGCTTGAGGTGACCGACATCATCACCGATGGCTGGTATGACTATGAAGCGAAATACTCCGAAGGCGGCTCGCGCCACGAGGTGCCTGCCGATATTCCAAGCAACATTCGCGAACTCTGCCGCGCCCATGCCGTGGCCGCGCATAAGGCGCTTGGCTGCCGCGGGGTGACGCGCACCGATTTTCGCTGGGACGAGGCCAAAGGCGCGGACGGCTTGATCCTGCTCGAGACCAACACCCAACCCGGAATGACCGGCACCTCGCTGACGCCCGAGCAGGCGCAGGCGGCGGGGATGTCCATGGGCGCGCTTTGCGCCTGGCTGGTGGAGGATGCCTCATGCGACCGCTGAAATTCTTCAAACGCGAAGGCCACGACCCCGCGCCCAGCAAATGGGCCTACCGGTGGGAACGGCTCTGGCTGCGCCCCGGCTTCCGCAAGCTGGTTCGCGTCTTCGCGCCCATGGGGCTCGCCTGCGCGCTCGGCATCGCCTATTTCGGCCAGCCGGAGCGGCAGCAAGCCATGGTCGACTGGGTGATGGAGGCGCGCGCGTCGATCGAGACCCGGCCCGAATTCATGGTCAACCTGATGGCCATCGATGGCGCGTCCGAGCTTCTGGACAGCCATATACGGGAGGTGATGCCGGTGGACCTGCCGGCCTCCTCCTTCGACCTAGACCTCGAAGCCATGCAGGCGCAGGTCGAAAGCCTGGATGCGGTCAAAAAGGTCGATCTGCGCATCGTCGCGGGTGGGCTGTTGCAGGTCAATGTCGAGGAACGCATCCCCGCCATCATCTGGCGCGGGCCTGATGGGTTAGAGCTGCTGGATGCGGGCGGGCACCGGGTGGCGTCGCTTGCGCGGCGCATGGACCGGGCTGACCTGCCAATCATTGCGGGCGAGGGTGGCAACGTGGCGGTGCCGGAATCTCTGCAACTCATCGAAGCCGCGGAGCCGATCAAGGACCGGGTCATCGGGTTGGTGCGCGTGAGCGAGCTTCGCTGGGACCTCGTCCTCGACCGCGACCAGCGCATCATGCTGCCGCAAAACGGCGCGCTGGACGCGCTTGATCGGGTGCTGGCGCTGAATGAAGCCAAAGAGCTTTTGAAGCGCGACATTGCCCGCGTCGACATCCGAAATGCGCAGCGCCCGACGCTGCGGCTGACCACCAGCGCACTGGAAGATATGCGCCTTCTCAAAGGCATAGAGATCAAAGGAAGCACTGAAGAATGACCGATCTTTATCACACACAACGGGCCATGCGGAACAAACGGCAGGCAGCGATGCAACGCGGCGTCATCGCGGTTTTGGATGTGGGTTCCTCCAAAATCGCCTGTTTCGTTTTGCGCTTCGACGGCCCGGAACGGTTTGAGGACAGCGATGGCATCGGTACGATGGCCGGTCAGTCCGCCTTCCGCGTCATTGGGGCAGCGACCACCCGGTCCCGCGGCGTGCGTTTTGGCGAGATCGAAACGATGCACGAGACCGAACGCGCCATCCGTACCGCCGTGCAGGCCGCCCAAAAGATGGCAAATGTCCGCGTCGACCATGTCATCGCCTGTTTCTCCGGTGCCAAACCGCGTTCCTACGGGCTGGCTGGCAAGGTGGAGCTGCATGACGGGCAGGTCAGCGAAAACTGCGTTGCCCGTGTGCTGGCCAATTGCGATCTGCCGGACTACGGCGCGGATCGGGAGGTGCTGCATGCCCAACCTGTCAATTTCGCAGTTGACCATCGCTCGGGCCTTGGCGATCCGCGCGGGCAGGCGGGCAATGAGCTGTCGACCGATCTGCATATGCTGACCGTCGACCGCACACCTATTGAAAACCTGCTCTATTGCATCAAACGCTGCGATCTGGATGTGGCGGGGATTGCGTCCTCGGCCTATGCCGCTGGCATTTCCTCTCTGGTTGAGGATGAGCAGGAACTTGGCGCGGCCTGTATTGACCTGGGCGGTGGCGCCACGGGTATTTCGATCTTCATCAAGAAACACATGATCTACGCCGACACTGTGCGGATGGGGGGCGATCATGTGACCTCCGACATCTCTCAAGGGCTGCAGGTGCCAATGCCAACAGCTGAGCGGATCAAAACCTTCTATGGCGGCGTCGTCGCAACCGGCATGGATGACCGCGAAATGATCGACCTTAGCTCTGACACCGGCGATTGGGAGCATGACCGCCGCACCGTCTCCCGCGCTGAAGTTATCGGCGTGATGCGCCCGCGCATGGAAGAAATCCTGGAGGAAGTCCGCACCCGGCTCGACGCCGCCGGATTTGAACACCTGCCGTCGCAGCGCATCGTGCTAACAGGCGGTGCATCCCAACTGCCCGGCCTCGACGGGTTGGCTACGAAAATCCTGGGCCAGCAGGTGCGCCTTGGCCGACCGTTGCGGGTGCAGGGCCTGCCTCAATCGGTAACGGGGCCAAGCTTCGCCGCCGCCGTTGGAACCTGCCTGTTTGCCGCGCACCCACAGGATGAGTGGTGGGATTTTGACGTGCCGGTGGACAGCTATCCCGCGCGGTCTTTGAAGCGCGCGATGAAGTGGTTCAAGGACAACTGGTAGGGTTTTTGAGCTGATCTGGTAACGGTTTTTGTAGGAGCGCCGAACTGGCGCAGTGGCGGAAACAATGCCGTAAATTGACCTAAATACCGTGAAAATTTTCTCTTGTTCATCTGACCTTTGAAGGCATGGCGCGCCTCGCTTGATGCGCGCCGTCTCATTTTTGAAAGGTAGAGATATGAGATTTCTTGCAACACTTGCTCTGGCGGCCAGCTTGCCCTTTGCGGTGCAAGCTGCGGTGGTCCAGGAAGGAAGCACGCAAGTCGGTGACACGAATAATATCCTGGGCGTGAGAGGGACGAGCATTGCCTCTGATAACCCAGCTTATGATCCAACACCGACCGGCATTGCATCCGACTGGGTCTGGCTCGGCGACATTAACGATAATGATTTTGCCAGTTTTGAGATGACGTTCGACCTGACGGGGTTTGACGTTTCCACGGCCTCACTGTTCGGGTTTTGGGGCGTCGACAACGCCGGCGTCATAACGCTGAACGGGACCCAGATTGCGGAGCTTTCGGGCCTGTCGGAGCTGAATTTTGCCGCGCTCAGCCCCTATGGCACGTTCGACAGCTCGCTGTTTCTGGCTGGCGAAAACTCGCTGCGCTTTGAGCTACAGGACTTAGGCGGCCCCGCTGCGTTTCGAGCGACGGCGCGTGTCACTGCTGAGCCCTTAAGCGCGGTACCGTTGCCAGCTGGCGCACCTTTGCTTCTTGCAGGCATTGCCGGGCTCGCATTGTTGCGCAGCCGCCGTCAGCGCTGACCACATTGCGGCGGGGGCAACCCCGCCGTGAACCCACGGGCCGGAGACAGGATCGGCCGGGCGCTTGACGCAACTGCGGCTACGTCGCATTCGGTTTCATGTTCTGCCGCCGACGAGCCATCGGGGTGGCGCACCATGTATTCAATTTTGATCTTTTGCGCGGCGATGCTGACGGTTTCAGCCAATGTGCCGCTTGTCTCATCCTCGATACCGTCCATCTGGTAGCCTGTGACAAAGCAATCGCTCGAGGTGACGACCAGAAAATCGGTGGGCGTTGTGCCGACAGGGTTTCGCGCTGTGAAAACAACCTCATCAAAACTGCGACCCGTGCTGCACACCTCTGCCAGATAGGGGGAGGACGCGTCCGTGAATTTCCTGAATTCAAAATCGGTGGCGATGGCGCGCCCGCGTGCGCGGCCCGATCCGCGCGCCCCTGCGCTCGGGCGCTCTATGTCCCACATCACGTCGAAAACGTCGATCTCATCACTGTGGCCAGCGACGGTCGATTCGCCTTGAATTTCGTCGATCTCGAGAAAGCCCATGAATGGCATGAAAACACTCCTGAAAAATAATCGTCTCAAATAGAGCTTCATTTTGCCTGCGCCAAGCGCCCCTGTCTACGGGGTTGAGCGCATGGCGTTGTCGCGGTAAGCTACGGTTCAAGGCGTGGAAAGACGCCACGATGGGCCGAGCAGTGGTCCCGAAAATTCAAAGAAAAATAACCGTGTGGGCGCGCGTCCTAAAGTGCTGGCTAGTCGCCTTGTGTCCGAAACACCCCGAAAGGCGAAATCTTGTGAGTTTGGCAAGATACCGCTGGCTCTGCCAAAGTTTTCCCCAGATTTTGTGACAAAATTGCCTTTTTCGCGTGACGTCGCCTATGCGTTTCGATAGCATCTCCGCCAAAGAGGCGAATTATAAGGGTCAAAAGGCCCACTCAAACGGTGACAGATACCACTCAATTTGTGACAGACAGGCGGACAGAACAAATGACACTCAACCTTCGGATGCCCGAGCAACCAGAACTGAAACCACGCATCACCGTCTTCGGTGTGGGCGGCGCTGGCGGCAACGCGGTCAATAACATGATCGAAAAGCAGCTCGACGGGGTTGAGTTTGTCACGGCCAACACCGACGCACAGGCCCTGCAGCACTCCAAGGCGCAGGCCAAAATCCAGATGGGCGTCAAGGTTACCGAGGGTCTTGGCGCAGGCGCGCGCCCGACCGTCGGCGCGGCAGCGGCCGAGGAGACTATTGAAGATATCGTCGACCATTTGGCTGGCGCGCATATGTGCTTCATCACCGCCGGTATGGGCGGTGGCACCGGCACCGGCGCGGCCCCGATCATCGCGCAAGCGGCCCGCGAACTGGGTGTTCTTACCGTCGGCGTCGTGACCAAGCCTTTCCAGTTCGAAGGCGGCAAGCGTATGCGCCAGGCCGATGAGGGCATCGACGCGTTGCAAAAAGTCGTTGACACGCTGATCATTATTCCAAACCAGAACTTGTTCCGCCTGGCCAATGAGAAAACCACCTTCACCGAGGCGTTTTCTATGGCCGATGATGTGCTCTATCAGGGCGTCAAAGGCGTGACCGACCTGATGGTGCGCCCCGGCCTGATCAACCTCGACTTTGCAGATGTGCGCGCCGTGATGGACGAGATGGGCAAGGCGATGATGGGCACCGGCGAGGCCGATGGCGAAGATCGTGCGGTTCAAGCCGCCGAAAAGGCAATTGCCAACCCACTGCTGGACGAGATCTCACTGCGCGGCGCCAAAGGCGTACTGATCAACATCACCGGCAGCCACGACCTGACCCTGTTCGAGCTGGACGAGGCCGCGAACCGCATTCGCGAAGAGGTCGATCCAGACGCCAACATCATTGTGGGCTCCACGTTGGACACGGATATGGAAGGCAAGATGCGTGTCTCCGTCGTGGCAACCGGCATCGAAGCCTCCGAGGAATTGCTGGCACAGCCTGTGCAGCGCCGTTCGCTGGCAGAACCGCTGCGTCAGGAGCGTATCGAAGAACCTGTACTGGCTGCTACGCCGGTCGCCGCACCGGCACCACAGCCAGCGGTGGCTCCGGCAGCTGCCTTTGCGGCATCCCAGCCCGCGGCACAGGAACCCGTGGCCGCGCAGGCACAAATCGAAGAGCCATCGCTCTTTGAAAATATGGCAGCCGCACCAGAACCAGCGCCGGAGGTTGTTGCCGATGACGGATTGCCCGCGCCGGTCTACCAGCCCGCACCGCAACAACCCGCGATGACTGCGGCCGAAGACCCGGCAGCCTTCGCCCGTCCAGCGCCCGCCGGAACGCCAACGCCTGAGGCCATGGAGCGCCTGCGTGCCGCGGTCAACAAAGCGCCCGTGACAGAACCCGTAACAGCTCCGGCACCAGCCGCCCCTGCCGCGGAATCCAAGGCACGTTTCGGGATCAATTCGCTGATCGGTCGCATGACTGGCGCCGCCGAGGACGCCCCTCAAGCGCCACGCCAGCAGCCGCAAATGAGCGCGCTGCGCCCGTCAGAAGAGGTCGATCCAGAGCAGGAAAAAATCGAGATTCCGGCCTTTTTGCGACGTCAGGCAAACTGACTTATCCACAAGTGACGTAACGTTTAGGGTCAGGCATTGCCTGACCCTTTTCTATTTGAAATCAATGTCTTGCTGCAGTTGCAAAATCAATTTTTCTAAAGATGACAGTATTGTTGCAAACCGTCACAAAGAGTGAGTTGAGACACGCGACCCGGACCCCTATTTTCTCATCAACCGCGCACTGGGGCGTGGACGACTGCCAACCAACACGGTGCTCACACAAAGGGGCCAACAACGTGCAAACGACTTTGAAGACAGATGTCACTTTTGAAGGTGTCGGGCTGCATTCCGGCATCTCCACAAGGATGACGCTGCGCGCTGCAGAAGCGGATCATGGCGTTTGGTTCAAACGTTTGGATGTGGCAGGCAGCGATCAGATGGTGCCCGCGCTCTATGACGCGGTGGACCCGCAACCTCTGCGCACCCGCATCGTGAATGCGGCCGGCGTCGAAGTCATGACCATTGAACACATCATGGCCGCTCTCGCCGGGTGTGGCGTGCACAACGTACTGGTCGAGATTGATGGACCGGAAGTGCCGATCATGGATGGCGCTTCTGCGGAGTTCGTGCGCGGCATTCTTGCGGCCGGGCTGGGGTATCTCGATGCGGCGCTTTACGCCGTCGAAGTGCTGCGCCCAGTGAGTGTCGCACAAGGAGAAGCGCGCGCAACGCTTGCGCCTGCAAGCGCGCTGGAAATTGACTTCGAGATCGAGTTTGACGACGCCGCCATCGGCGCGCAATCCAAGCGTCTGAACATGGCCAATGGTACTTTCGTACGTGAGCTGTCCGACAGCCGGACCTTCTGCCGCAAATCGGATATCGATATGATGCACGCCAATGGCATGGCTTTGGGCGGCACGTATGACAATGCCGTCGTGGTTGATGGGGACGCGGTCCTTAGCCCTGGCGGGTTGCGTCACGCAGACGAAGCGGTGCGCCACAAGATGCTTGATGCATTGGGTGATTTGTCGTTGGCAGGGGCTCCGATCCTTGGCCGCTATCACGGTGTGAAGGCGGGGCATGCGCTGACCAATCAGCTGTTGCGCGCGCTCTTTGCGGATGAGCGCAACTACCGGATCGTGCGGTGCTCGCCAGAGCAGCAAAGCCGCCTGCCAGGTGTTGGCGTAAAACCTGCCGACTTGGCTCTGGTTGCCTGACGTCCTCTAAGCTCTTGATTGCTTTGTGATCGTCGTCGTTTGCAAAAACCTCCTCAAACCCGTTTTGCCCGGCAAACTCTTGTGCTAGAGCTGTTGGGTAGGTGCCGGAACCTCTTGTTTTGGGGTGGGTGGAGCAGCAGGGTGTACGGTCTGGGAATGCCGAGCAAGAGATTTTTCAAGACGGTGATTGCTTTATCACTGATGGCCAGCCTTGCCGCTTGTGGCGGGCGCGGTGGCGGCGAACGTGACGGCTTCTTTCGTAGCCTTTTCGTAGGCCCCAACGAAATTCCGCTGGAACAAGTAGCTCCGCAAGAGATTTTCAAACGCGGCGAGGCGGAGCTCGAATCCGGCGATGTGGATGAGGCCGTGCGCCTTTTCGCCGAGATTGAGCGCCTTTACCCTTATTCCGAATGGGCCAAACGCGCGCTGATCATGCAGGCCTTCGCCTATCATGCCGACCGCGAATACGAACAGTCTCGCGGTGCCGCGCAACGGTTCATCGATTTTTACCCGGCCGATGAGGACACGCCCTACGCGCAATATCTGCTTGCGATCAGTTACTACGATCAGATCGACCAGGTTGGCCGTGACCAGGGCCTAACCTTCCAAGCGCTGCAAGCCCTGCGCACTGTGATTGAGCGGTACCCGGACAGCGAATATGCGCGCTCCTCGATACTCAAATTCGACCTCGCCTTTGACCATCTGGCCGGTAAGGAGATGGAGATCGGGCGCTACTACCTCAAGCGCGGGCATTTCCCGGCGGCCATCAACCGGTTCCGCGTCGTGGTTGAGGAGTTCCAAACCACGACCCACACGCCCGAAGCTCTGCACCGTCTGGTTGAGAGCTATTTATCCCTCGGTTTGACGGATGAAGCCCAGACGGCGGCGGCGATCCTGGGGTTCAACTATCAATCCGACCCGTTCTATCAGGACAGCTTCAACCTGCTACAAGGGCGCGGTCTTGAGCCTGCGCCGCGCGGCACGGGTTGGCTGGTGGACATCTACCGGCAGGTGATCCGGGGCCGCTGGCTCTAGCGACCGCACCCATGCTCAGATCGCTCGACATTCGGGACATGTTGATCATCGACCGGCTTGTGTTGGAGTTCCAGCCAGGCCTCAATGTGCTGACCGGGGAGACGGGCGCCGGTAAATCTATCCTATTGGATTCGCTTGGTTTTGTGCTCGGCTGGCGCGGTCGCGCGGAGCTGGTGCGCAGCGGAGCGGAGCGCGGTGAAGTGGTGGCGGAGTTTGATCTGCCCGCCGGTCACGCGGCGCATTCGGTTTTACAAGAGGCTGGGTTTGAACCGACGGGTGAGCTGATCTTGCGGCGCGTGAATTACCCGGACGGGCGCAAGCAAGCCTGGGTGAATGACCGCCGCGCAAGCGGGGAGGTGCTGCGCGCTCTGTCTGACGCGCTGGTCGAGCTGCATGGTCAGCATGACGACCGAGGGCTTCTAAACGCACGCGCGCACCGGGCTCTGTTGGATCAATTTGCGGGCGTTGATTTGGGGCCGGTACGGACCTCTTGGCATCAGCTCTCCAAGGCGCGCAAAGCTTTGGAGACGGCTCAAGCGGAGCTCGCGCGCATGAGTGCTGAGGAAGACTTTTTGCGACATGCCGTTGAAGAGCTCGAAGCGCTCGACCCGCAACCTGGTGAAGAGCCAGAGCTTGATGCAAAACGGCGTTTCATGCAGGCAGGCGCGCGGATCCGCGAAGACATTTCCAAAGCAGAACAAGCGCTTGGTCCCTCAGGGGCAGAGGGCATGATGGGGGACGCCGCACGTTGGCTCGATGCAGTGGCCGACAAGGCCGACGGGCATCTGGAAGCCCCCTTGGCCGCGTTGGAGCGCGCGATGGCGGAGCTGGGGGAGGCCGTGCAGGGCGTTGAAGGTGCGTTGGAGGTATTGTCCTTCGACCCGTTCGAGCTGGAGCGCGTGGAAGAACGGCTTTTTGCGATCCGGGGGCTCGCGCGCAAACATGACGTCCTTCCCGAGGAGCTGGCAGAGCTTTGCGTAAGCTATCGCACACGCCTAGATGCGCTGGATGGCGGCGCGGCGGAGATCGAAGGGCTCGAACGCGCCGTCGCTGACGCGGAGGACTCGTATGGCGACGCCGCCGAAGCGCTGCGCGCGGCACGGATTGAGGCTGCAGCGCGGCTGGATGCGGCCATGATGGAAGAACTGGCGCCGCTCAAGATGGAGCGCGCGATCTTCAAGACCCAAATCACCGATGAGGCATACGGACCTGACGGACGCGATGCCGTGGCCTTCACTGTAGCGACTAACCCGGGCACACCGGCCGGACCTTTGAACAAGATCGCATCAGGCGGGGAGCTGTCGCGGTTTTTGCTTGCCTTGAAAGTGTGCCTGTCCAGTACCAACGGTGGTGTGACGATGATTTTCGACGAGATTGACCGCGGCGTCGGCGGCGCTACTGCGGACGCTGTCGGGCGGCGCTTGGCGAGCCTGTCTGACGGCGGGCAGGTGTTGGTTGTCACGCACTCGCCGCAAGTCGCCGCCTTGGGCGGTCATCATTGGCGGGTGCAAAAAAGCGTCGAAGGGGAGCAGACCCTGTCTACGGTGGTGCCTTTGGATGCGGGTGCGCGGGTGGATGAAATCGCGCGGATGGTCTCGGGCGATACGGTCACGGATGCGGCGCGTGAGGCCGCGAAGGCCTTGCTCAGCGGGTGACGCGGAAGTTCTACGCCTGCCATTGGTCCATTAACCTTATGTGAGATCCGTATTTGGTTAAGGGCGGCGCTGCCATGTAATTTGCCTCAAACTTTATTCAACTGATTGGGTTCAAGATGCGACGCAAGACCTCTTTCTTTGATGTCCTGGGTGTTACACCAGAAGATGATGCTGGCAAAATTCGGCAGGCTTGGCGGAGGAAGGTCAAAACGCTGCACCCCGATATTGCCAAAGACAAGGATCGGTCGGGCAAATTGCTCGCTCAAGTCAACGCTGCTTTTGACGAGTTGAAATCCCACACGCCATTTGCCGAAAGACGCAGGGGAGATCGCCGTAAGACGTGGCGCAGCACCCGTATCTGGTCCGCATCTGAAAGAGCGCATAAGCGCGCCGTCGCGAGACAAGCGCGCCAGCGCGATCAGCAAGCAGGATGCGAGGCAGCAAAACGCAAAGCCCTCGTAGAAAAGCAACAACGTCGAGAGCAAGCCAAGGCATTTGCCCGCCGAAAGGCAGCTGAGCTTGCGCGTCAGGAAGCTGCAGCGCGCGCCAGGCGCGCGATGCGAAAACGCGCATTCTCTACCCAGGAAGTGGAGGCCCATATGGCCGCCAATCTCGGCTACGCAAATGCGCGTCAGGCCATGTCAGCCTTGTAGGTCTGGCGCCTGCGTCGCTGTTCTATTCGCTCGGCGACCTTCTCACAGGTCAGGTAGGGGGTATAAGAAAGGCGGGTTAGTTGACCTGCACCAACTTGCCCGGGTTCATAATGTTTTGCGGATCAAGGCTGCGCTTGATGTCAGCCATCACGGACCAGGCCTCCCCATGTTCGCGGGCCATGTATTTCATCTTGCCCATACCCACACCATGTTCGCCCGTCACCGTGCCGCCCATCTCCAGCGCGCGCTCCGCCATGCGGTCGGCCAGGCGTTTGGCCTCTTTCAGCTCTTCGGGGCTGTCGGGGTCCATCATCAGGATCGCATGGAAATTGCCGTCGCCCACATGACCCAGGATCGGCCCGTCAAGTGGGCTGTCTGCGATGTCTTTCTGGGTCTCAGTGACGGCCTCGGCCAGCCGCGAGATCGGCACGCAAATATCGGTCGACATGGCCGTCGCTCCTTTGCGTGAGGCCAGGATCGCGTAATAGCCGTCATGGCGCAGCTGCCAGAGCGCGTTGCGATCCTCGGTCTTGGTGGCCCATTCGAATTCTGACCCGCCATGCTCCGCGACGATCTCCCCAAACCGCTCTGACTGTTCAGTCACGGCCTGGTCCGAACCGTTGAATTCGACCAGCAGATGCGGCTGCGCGGGCATATCGCGCCCTGCATAGGCGTTGAAGGCCAGCGTGGTGGCTGCGTCCACAAACTCAATCCGCGCCATCGGGATACCCATCTGGATAGTCTCCATCACGCAATTCACCGCGCTCTCCATATCGGGAAAGGCGCAAATCCCGGCCGATACCGCCTCTGGCTGGCCCTGCAATTTCAGCGTCAGCTCGGTGATCAACCCAAGCGTCCCTTCAGCCCCAACAAAAAGATGCGTCAGATCATACCCGGCGGAGGTTTTGCGCGCGCGGGAGCCGGTGCGGATGATGCGCCCATCCGCTAACACAACCTCAAGCCCGCGAATATTGTCCGCCATCGTCCCATAGCGCACCGTCGTCGTGCCGGAGGCGCGGGTCGAGGCCATGCCGCCGATGGACGCATTCGCGCCGGGATCGACCGGGAAAAACAATCCTGTCGCGCGCAGCTCCTCATTCAAGGCCATTCGGGTAATGCCGGGCTGGACGCGCACATCCATGTCCTCGGCATTCACCTCTACCACATGGTTCATCTTCGCAAAATCCACCGTGACCCCGCCTTTCAAGGCCAAGGCATGCCCCTCCAGCGAGGTGCCGGTACCCCAGGGAACAATCGGGCAGTCATGGCGCGCGCAGATTTTTACAATTTCGCTCACCTCTTCAGCGCTTGTCGGGTAGACGACCGCGTCGGGGGGCATAGGTGCGTAATAGACCTCGGATCGGCCATGGATCTCGCGATCCGACTTGGAGGTCGTGCAGCTTTCCCCTAAGAGGGTTTTGAGCTCTTCTATGGCGGCCGCGATGGTCATGTGGTCTGTGTCCTGTGCAAGAGTGGGGTGATGTTAGGCCGCTCAAGGCCGCAAGGAAAGCGCAAGGCGGGTATGGCCGAGCCGAAAAAATCCATAGTCGGTGACCAGCTCAACGAGGTCGTTCAGAGCTGCAAGCAGGGCTGGGCGGTGCTGCGCCATCAGGGACCTTCCGCGCTACAATTTTGGTTTATCGCGCTTTTGGTCGGGATCGCAGCGGGGCTTGCGGCCTGCGGGTTCCGCATCGCCATCGAATGGCTTCAAGGCGTGCTCTACGACGCCAAGGACATCCGCTCCCTTCAAGAACTGATTACCGATCTGGACTGGTATTTCATCCTGACCATCCCAATCATGGGCGGCCTGATCACCGGCGCGATCTTGCATCATTTCACGCCCGACGGGCGGGCGCGTTCGGTGGCGGAAGTGATCCACGGCGCTGCGATGAACAACGGGCGGGTCGAAAAGCGCGCCGGCCTCGCCTCTGCAGTCGCCTCGATGATCACGCTATCGACGGGCGGCTCGACGGGCCGGGAGGGGCCGGTTGTCCACCTCGCCGGCGTGATCTCCAGCTGGGTTTCGGGCCTTATCAAAGCCGACGGGATCACCGGGCGCGATCTTCTGGGGTGCGCCGTTGCGGCGGCCGTTTCCGCAAGTTTCAACGCTCCTATAGCCGGCGCGCTCTTCGCGCTGGAGGTCGTGCTGCGCCATTTCGCAGTGCATGCTTTCGCGCCCATTGTGATCGCCAGCGTCGCGGGCACCGTGATCAGCCGCTCCGTCTTTGGCGATGTGCCGGAATTTGTGCTGCCCGATGGTTCGGTCCTTGGCTTTTACCGGGAGCTCCCTGCTTACCTGATCCTCGGACTTCTAAGCGGGCTCGTTGCTGTGATCATGATGCGCACGGTCTTCTGGGCCGACAATGTCGGCACCTGGTTTCAAAATGCGGTCGGGCTGCCGCGTTGGCTGCGCCCTGCCGTGGCCGGGCTGTTTCTGGGCGCGATCGCGATCTTCTTCCCCCATATCATCGGGGTAGGTTATGGAACGACCTTTGCGGCGCTGACCGGCGAGTTCTTGTTTTACGAGGCGGTGGTGTTCACCATAGTCAAGGTCATTGCCGTGGCCATCACCATGGCGGGGCGCATGGGCGGCGGCATTTTCTCCCCCGCGCTGATGGTCGGCGCACTGACCGGCCTGGCTTTCGGAATGATCGCCACCAGCATCTTCCCGGAGGTATCCGGCACACTCACCATCTACGCTTTGGCGGGCATGGGCGCTGTGGCCGCGGCGGTTCTGGGCGCGCCGATCTCGACCACGCTTATCGTGTTTGAGCTGACGGGCGACTGGCAGCTCGGCCTCGCCGTGATGGTCGCCGTGTCTCTCTCGAGCGCGGTGTCCAGCAAACTGGTTGACCGCTCCTTCTTCCTCACGCAGTTGGAACGACGTGGCATTCATCTGGCTGCAGGGCCGCAGGCCTATCTGCTGTCTATGTTCCGGGTGGCCAGCGTGATGCGCCCGCCCGACCATCCGCGCGCGGCGCCGGAGGAGGAGTGCCTGGCGATGGTGCAAGACGGCATTTATCTCAGCCCGAACGCGACCCTTGAGGACGCGATGCCGATTTTTGAGGACACGAACAATATTTTCCTACCCGTCGCGCGTTTGGGGCCGGAAGGTGAGGCCCCGGTGATCCTTGGGGCGCTTTTCCAGGTTGATGCGCTCAAGCAATATAGCCGCGCTCTGGCAGCCACCGCCGCTGAGGAGCATTCTTAGATTTTTTCGACGGTCACTTTGTCAGTGTAAAAGGCCAGATGGCCCGCGATTTGCTCCAGCCCTTCTTTTGGGCTCTCGTAGGACCAGGTCGCATTCATGATCGGACCGCTCTTGGCTTGCAATGTGAAATAGGTCGCATCGCCCTTATGCGGGCAATGGGTGCTGTGTTCGGTCTGATCAAAGAAGGCCATAGCAAGGTCTTCCCGCGGGACGTAGAGCACCGGCTCGTAGTCGCCCTCTTTCAGCACGATCACATTGGCGCTTTCGCCCAACACAGCGCCCGCCGCGCGGATAGAAAACGTGTCGGTGGCTTTGGACAAAGTGATGTGATCGGACATGGGACCGCCCCTTTCAATCTTAGTGCAGCTCTCAGTAGAGCGGATGTATGACAGTTTTACGTAGACTTTGACAAGCGCGCTGTTGTCACAGGTTTACAGTGGCGCTGTCGCTTGCTTTAGCCAGTCCGCAGTGGCGCCTTCGAAGCTCAGGCGTTGTGCGACCTGCGCATGGTAGTCATTGATCCAGCTGCGTTCCGCGGGGCTCAGCATTTCAGTCACGATGAGACGGCGGTCGATCGGCACATAAGTCAGCGTCTCAAAGCTAAGTTGGTCACGTTTGTCACCCATCTCGGGCGCGTCCTGCACCACGATCAAGTTTTCGATCCGGATGCCAAACGCGCCTTCGCGGTAGTAGCCCGGTTCATTGGAGAGGATCATGCCGGGTTGCAGCTTGACCTCGCTCACGCGGCTGAGGCGTTGCGGGCCCTCATGCACCGACAAATACGCGCCGACCCCGTGCCCCGTGCCATGGTCATAATCCATGCCGTCCGCCCAAAGCGGTGCGCGAGCGAGCGCGTCCAGATCGCGCCCTGCGAGCCCACGCGGGAACCGCGCGCGCGAAATAGCGATCATGCCCTGCAACACCAGCGTGAAGCACTTGCGTTGCTCTCCTGTTGGCTGGCCGATGGCGATGGTGCGGGTGATATCAGTGGTGCCATCCACATATTGCCCGCCGCTATCGACAAGCAGCAGACCTTCCTCGACCGGCGCATTCGTGTCTTCGGTGACGCGGTAATGCACAATCGCGCCATTGGCGTTCGCGCCTGAGATCGTCTCGAAGCTGATGTCGCGCAAGGCGTTGGTACCCATGCGAAAGCCTTCGAGGGTTTTGGCCACGTCGATCTCTGTCAGGCTGCCAACGGGTTGCGCGTCGAGCCACGCCAGGAACTCGACCATCGCATGGGCGTCACGCAGATGCGCCGCGCGCGCGCCTTCGATCTCGGTCTTGTTTTTGCAGGCCTTTGGAAGGATGCAGGGGTCCTCAGCGTAAGCGATCTCGATACCCGCGTCAGTGAGCGCGCGGCTCACAGCAAGGGGGGCGCTGTCGCGGTCCACCCGAACGGGGCCTTCGAGCTTGCTGAGCGCGCTTTCGAAATCTTCAAACGAATGCGTTGTGACGTCTGGATCAGGCGGCAAGCCTTCCAACTTCACCGGGTCAATAAACAGGTCTGTTTTGCCATTTGCGTGCATAACGCCCATGCAATGGACCACCGGATTGCGTGGAATATCGGTGCCCCGGATATTCAAAAGCCAACATAGACTGTCGGGCAAGGTCAGCACTGCGGCGCCTTGCTTGTCCTTTTGCAACATTTCCACGATCCGCGCGCGTTTCGCACCGCTTTTCTCTCCAGACAGTTCCAGCGGGTAGAACTCCACCTTGCCTTGCGGGGCGGCGGGACGGTCTGACCAGGTCTCATCGACAAAATTTGGGCTCGGATGCAGGGTGATGGCGCTGCCTTTCAACCCTTTCTCAAGAGCCTCGATCTGGCCTTTGGTGTAAAGCCATGGGTCGTAGGCGATGCGCCCTTCGGTGAGCTGCTCCTTCAGCCAATCGGCGAGTTTCACCTCAGGCCAATCGACCGGCGTAAAGTGCTCCAGCGCGACTTGCTCTTTCACCTGCACTCGGTAGCGGCCATCCACAAAGACGCCTGCCACATCATCCAAAGCCGCGCAAAATCCAGCCGAGCCAGTAAAGCCCGTCAGCCAGGCCAGCCGCGCGTCACAGTCGGCGACATACTCGCCTTGGTAGGCATCCGCCCGAGGCACCAGAAACCCATCAAACCCTTGAGTTTTGTAGGCCTTGCGCAAGGCCTCAAGCCTGGCAGGGCCTTGATCGGGGGAGGTCGTGGCCTCATAGGTTTGGAACATCAGCTGGCCCGTTTCATGCCCATGATGCGTGCGCGGGCACGTGGGTCGCTGTCAAACAGCGCGGCGAGTTGCTCCGTCATGGCCCCGGCCAATTGCTCCACATCCGTGATTGTCACCGCGCGGTCGTAATACCGCGTCACGTCATGACCGATGCCAATCGCGATCAGCTCCACCGCCTTGCGCTTCTCGACCATGGCGATCACGTCTCGCAGGTGCTTCTCCAGATAATTCGCGGGGTTCACCGACAAGGTGGAATCGTCTACCGGCGCCCCGTCGGAGATGACCATAAGCACCTTCCGGCTCTCAGGTCTGCCAAGCATCCGCCGATGCGCCCATTCCAGCGCCTCGCCGTCGATATTCTCTTTCAGCAAGCCTTCTTTCATCATCAGGCCCAGATTAGGCCGGGTCCGACGCCATGGCGCGTCCGCGCCTTTGTAGATGATGTGGCGCAGGTCGTTCAGGCGGCCGGGCTGTTGGGGGCGGCCGTCATTGAGCCAGTTCTCACGGCTTTGGCCGCCTTTCCAGGCGCGGGTGGTGAAGCCCAGGATTTCTGTTTTTACCTGGCAACGCTCGAGCGTGCGCGCCAGAACATCCGCGCAGATCGCGGCAATCGAAATTGGTCGTCCTCGCATCGAGCCGGAATTGTCCAGAAGCAGCGTCACGCAGGTGTCGCGGAACTCCATGTCTTTTTCCTGCTTGAAGCTGAGCGGGGTTGTGGGGTTGGCAACGACGCGGGCAAGGCGGCCCGCATCGAGGATCCCTTCCTCCAGATCAAATTCCCAAGACCGGTTTTGCTGCGCTTGCAAGCGGCGCTGAAGTTTGTTGGCCAGGCGCGAAACAGCCCCTTTCAACGGCTCAAGCTGCTGGTCCAGATAGGCCCGCAGGCGCTCCAACTCGGCGGGTTCGGCCAAATCCTCGGCTTTGATCTCCTCGTCAAATTCGGTCGAGAATACGATATAGTTCTCGTCGGCCTCTGAGTGTGGCGGGGGCGGGGGCGGCTCCATCGGTGCCTCGCCCTCAGGCAGCTCCGCCTCATCCCCCATTTCAGCATCGGCCATATCGTCAAGCTGAACCGTCGCTTGTGAGGCGTCTTGCTCTTCGTCCTGGCTTTGCTCAGGCGAGGCTTCCGCATCCTCGGAATTGTCTTCCTTATCCGCGTTGGATTGGTCGTCCTGTTCGGCCTCTTCCTGTTCGTCGTTGGCCTCGTCCTGCTGATCCTCGTCGATATCATCCGGGTCATCGCCCAGTTGGTCGCCATAGCCGAGATCATCGATGATCTGACGGGCGAATTTGGCGAACTTCGCCTGATCGGACAGAACCTCTTGCAGATCCTCCAGCGTCCCGCCGGCAGCGCCTTCGATGAAATCCTTCCAAAGGTTCATGACATTCGCGGCGGACGGCGGCAGGTCGCGGCCCGTGGCCAAATGCCGGATCAGATAGCCTGCGGCGACAGAAAGTGGCGCTTGTGCGTTCTCGGTGATCTGGCCGTAGCCTTTCCGGTCAGCTTCCGATCCGATTTTGGCGTCGATATTGCCCGCGGTGCCTGGCATTGTGCGTGCACCCATGGCCTCGCAGCGGGCGGTTTCCATCGCGTCATAGAGATCGCGCGCCATGTTGCCTTGCGGCAGGTATTTATTGGCTGTGGCTGCGTTGTGGAACCTGCGGCGCAGCGCATAGGCGTCCGCGGTGCCGCGGGCGAGCAGAACCTCGTCCTTGGTCATACGCCGCGTAACTTGCGGCAGCCGCACCTGATCATTGGTCATGCCCGGCGGGTCGACCGAGAAGCTGACGCCAAGATCACTATCATTGGCCAGCGTTTTCGTCGCCTCGGCGAGCGCTTTCTTGAACGGATCAGCAGGGTTGTCGTTTTGCGCCATGGCGATTGCAGCCTTTGTCGATTTCGCTGCAATTTAGGGCGCGCGGGCGCAAATGACCATGCCTTGACGGCGGTTTTTTGGGCTAGGTCAGGATCAGCCTACGGCATTCTTCGATCATACGCTCCGACGCTGCGCGCGCGGATTTGGCACGTCGCTCGTCGAGCGAATAATTCGCATCATTCAGGATCGCGGCATGGCTGCGCCAGGCGTCAAATTTCCAATTTGCGGCTTGGCGTTCCGGCATGCCGTATGCGATGGCTGCGGGCAGGATTGCGTCCAACATCAGATCAAAAAGCGCGAGCCGATCGCGCACGGTCTCATACGTCTCGGAGCTGGCTGAGGTGATATGGTTGACCATGGCCGAATATCGCCCCGAACATTGCGCAAAAGCCTGCGCACGCTCGGACGGTGAAACAGGGACAACGGCGAGGGCGGGGCCTGCGATCAGGCCGAGCCAAAAACTGGCAATCAGGGTCTGTCGTAGTAGTCTCATATTTTAAGACTACGACAGAATTAACCACGCCAAAGTAAATTCTGCCTGAAAAATAGGCAAAATGAAAACTAAATTGTCTTGATGCAAAAGGGTGACAATTTTGGCCAGTTTTGCTGCGCACGCACACCATATTTGCGGTGTAAATCACCCGCCGCCCCCACAAATTGTGGCCCTTAGGGGCCTTGGGACTTAGGCGTCCTCCTCGAATTCTTCCTGTTCAAAGCTGACTTTGGCCTCTGGGTCGATCTCAAAAGGCTCGGCTACCAGCTCGTTGAAATTATCCATTTCGGCAGCACCTGGCACGACTTGGCCGGCATCATCGATGAAGGCCAGCCGCGGGCGATAGGTCTTGCCGCCGATCGTGATTTCACCCTCATCAAGGGCAAAGGCCAACTCGGTCATGATGCCTTCGACATTTGCCTTGGCCAGTTGTTCGCCCATGGCGTCTTTAAACATGGGCAAAAGGCTATGCGCGATAAGCGTGTTCGCCGCTGAGGCAAGATCCTCATGGGCGGGCTCATAATCCGCAGGCAGCTCGGCACCGATCGTCATTTTCATCTTAGGCCTCTTTCGTCACGCAGTAAGAAACGTATAACGTCCTGCGTGCCGCGCCAATCGGACGAAAATAGGGCAGATTTTGGGATAATTTGAAACAGTCGGCCGAAGCGCATTCACCCCAAAGAAAAGGGCGCACCATTGGCGCGCCCAAAAGACTGTCACTTCAAAGGCTTGTCTAGCCCAGGCTGATGCTCGCCGCGCTTTCGGGCAGCTCCTCGTCAAAGCAGCGTTGGTAGAACTCGGCCACAGTTTCACGCTCCAGCTCATCGCATTTGTTAAGAAACGAGGTGCGGAACGCATAGCCCACATCGTTGAAGATCAGCGTGTTCTGCGCCCAGGCAATCACCGTCCGCGGGCTCATAAGCGTGGACAGGTCGCCATTCATAAACGCGGTGCGGGTCAGGTCGGCTACGGTCACCATCTGGCCCACGGTCTTGCGCCCGCTCTCAGTGTTGTAATTCGGGTTCTTGGCCAGCACGATCGCGGCCTCCGCGTCGTGGCTGAGGTAGTTCAGCGTCGTGACCAGCGACCAGCGGTCCATCTGGCCTTGGTTGATCTGCTGGGTGCCGTGGTACAGCCCGGTTGTGTCGCCCAAACCGACGGTGTTGGCGGTCGCAAAAATACGGAAATAGGGGTGCGGTTCGATCACCTTGTTCTGGTCGAGAAGCGTCAATTTTCCGTCCACTTCCAGCACGCGCTGGATCACGAACATCACGTCCGCGCGGCCCGCGTCATATTCGTCGAACACGATTGCGGTCGGGTTGCGCAGCGCCCAGGGCAAGATGCCTTCCTGGAATTCGGTGACCTGCACGCCGTCTTTCAGCTTGATTGCGTCCTTACCGATCAAGTCGATCCGGGAGATATGGCTGTCGAGGTTCACCCGCACACACGGCCAGTTCAGACGGCTCGCCACCTGTTCGATATGGGTCGACTTACCGGTGCCGTGATAGCCTTGGATCATCACCCGGCGGTTCCAGTTGAACCCGGCCAGAATGGCCAGCGTGGTGTCTGGGTCGAACTTGTAGGTGCTGTCGATCTCCGGCACGCGGTCGGTGCGGTCGGCGAACGCCTTCACCTTCATATCGCTGTCGATGCCAAAGACCTCGCGAACCGAAATCTCTTCCGTGGGTTTCGCGTTCAAATCCATGCCGCCATCCGCCATCTGCGTGTCCTCATTCTGCTACTGGCGGGGATGCAACAAAACGCGGGGGAGGGCAAGGGGCAGCGGCTGCGATGTCGCGTCACGGCAAAGATAAGGCTGTACGCCGCGTATGCAGAGCCTGCGCCCAACGTTGATGTGATGCGATTTGAGGCTAACTCACGCGTTAAGCCGATATGTATTGTGTTGAGCGGGCATTCCCTCGCGCCCGCATCGCCTCCGGCTGGTTCTGGAAGGGAGGACAGGGGCGGCCGGTTGGGAGCGTGGCTCAGGGCAGGGGCCTAAGGCCCGCTCCCTCTTCCTTGTTTAAGGCGTCAGCGTAGGGTCTTAGGAGACCTTTTTAGGTCCCTTGATCTCTCGGCAGGTTGTCACAAGCTGCGAAAAAGCGCTCCAAATTTCGGAGGCCTTGCCCGCGTTGGCTGGATGAACCATCACAAAGTCGAAGACCTGATCTTCGCGATCTGGCAGTTGAGCGACGACCTCATTGACATAGTCTGCCATTGGCATGCGGGCCGATTTGGAGGGAAAGTTCTGCATATTTGAATCGAGCTCCAAACCACCCCGCATTTTGGCGCGCGCGCCGATATCCATCACACCTTTTGAGAAGGGCGCTTGGCTCGATTGCGCGTGAGAGGCCTGATCGAACTGAAGCTGCGCGGCGTTGAACTCTACACTTATGATGTCGATGGTCGACACGTTGCGCCGGCTGATATGAAAGTAATTGTCGTAATAGGTGACGTTCAGCATGCAGCCGTCAGCTGCAATGACAAGTCCTGAACCCTCATCTTTGTACTGTGCAAGACTTTGCAAGCTCTCAAGGTTTTGAGTGATCGTCGCCTCGCCGTCTTGTGCGCCAGAGGCCTGCTCCTCGAGCATCTTGGACAGTGAACTGAAGCAAGCCACTTGGGCCTCAGGGTCGCCTTTGATGCTTTTGCAATTCTCCATTAAGGTCGAAAGCGGGACCTCAGCCCCATCGACCATGACCTTGACCTCTGCGGTCGCGCTGCCAGCCATTGTGGCAAGCGAAAGGGCCAGGCCCAGAAATAACGGTTTCATTTACTCGTCTCCGATACAGGTACCGTTGTACTTTTAAACACTCCCAAACGCCGGGTACTGGTGGTCGCTTGGGTCTTCGGGTGCCGGGGCGGATGCAAAACCCGCCACGGCGAGGGCCCTGTGAGGGGCCAAAATTTTGTGCCGTGCTCCACGGTACACGACTCACGGCGAAATAGCCTTCGATTTTGGGCTTGAAAGCGCCCG
>JAPORH010000235.1 GCA_026710325.1 Litoreibacter sp.
AAGCTTCAATTCGAATCCTTTTCGCTCCTCGTTTCAAGTAGCGTCGTGTACTATGGGGCTACGCAGTTTTTCAGACCATTGGCGCTATCGTGGCGGCGGCGCTGATCTTCTTCATGGCGACCAATACCGTCGGCGGCTACGACGTGGCCAGCAGCGGGCTTGGCCAAAACGGCTGGGGCGCGGGTTATGGCGGCGAGTTCCTGATGATCTCGGCCTTCATTTTCGAAGTCGTTGCGACCGCAGTCTTTCTGGTGGTGATCCTCGGCGTCACAGCTGAGGGCGGCGAGAACGCCTTCGCCGGCCTTGTGATCGGCCTGACGCTTGTGATGATCCACCTTGTGGGCATCACGATTACGGGCACCTCAGTAAACCCGGCACGTTCTATTGGCCCGGCGCTGTTCGCTGGCCCGCAAGCCTTGTCTCAGCTGTGGCTCTTCATTGTGGCCCCTCTGCTGGGCGGTGCATTAGGCGGATTTCTACATAAAGCGCGGGTGACTGCGCCGTAGATAGACTTCCCCCCGGAAGTCCGCCTTTTGGGACGCCCGGCTGCCTCAGTCGGGCGTTTCCCGTTTTTGGCTGTTTAACATTCGTATTCGCCCGGTGTGGAACACCGGGCAGCCCCCGACCGCCCCCCTGGGCGGGGGCTTTCAGCCCGACGCCCGCGGTCGGGGGCTGCCCTCAGTGTGGGATCAAAAAGGTTATTCCCCGTAAGGCACCCAGATATTCTTCACCTCAGTCGCCGCTGCCAACATCTCTTTCGTTGTCAGCAAACCAGTTGCCACCAGCGTCCGCTTCAAATTGGTCACCGAGCCCGCCTCGATCACCTCTGCCAGATCGCTCGACGAAAAACTCCAGACCGCATCGATATCCGCGTGCTTGCCCATATGCGGGGCCAACTCAGCATGGCTGCCGGTCAGCAGGTTGACCACGCCCCCCGGCACGTCTGATGTTTCCAATACCTGAATGAAGTCCGTCGCCGCCAGCGGGAAGGGCTCTGATGCTGCCAGGATCACACGGTTCCCCATGGCAATCGCGGGTGCCATGACGCCAATGAGCCCCGCCAAGGGCGCGTCATCGGGGCAGAACGCACCAATGACGCCGACAGGCTCTTTCATCGCCATGGCCACGCCGCGCAAAAGCACGCCATGCACCTGACCGTCATATTTGTCCGCCCAGGCGGCATAGGTGAAGAGCGTTTCTATCGCTGTCTCGACTTCCGCTTTCCCGGACTTGCCGGTCATCGCTTTGATCCGATCCGCGAATTCGCCCGCCCGCGCCGACAGGTTCTCCGCCAGGTAATAAAGGATTTGCGCGCGCAGGTGCCCGGTCGTTTTGGACCAGGCCTTCGCCCCATGCGCGGCTTCCACGGCGTTGCGAAGGTCCTTGCGGTTGGCCAGCGACACCTCGCCCAATGCCGCTCCTTTCGGCCCGTAAACCACGCGGGAATACCCGCCATCGGGCCGCGCTTGCTTGCCGCCAATGTAAAGCTTGGCTGTCCGGTCAATCGGGTCGCTCAAACCCCCTTTGCCCTCAAACGCCGCGACTGGTTTGGAAGGTTTCGGCGTCACTTTGGCCTTTGTGTAGCCCGCCAAACCTTCCCAGCCGCCTTCGCGCCCGAATCCGCTTTCGCGCACCCCGCCAAAGCCTGCCCCCGCGTCCATCATGTTGGTGCCGTTCACCCAGACGATGCCGGAGACCAGCTTAGGCGCGATATCCAAGGCAAGGTTCACATTCTCCGACCACACTGACGCCGCCAGCCCATAGCGCGTGTCATTGGCAACCGCCACGGCCTCCGCCGGAGTGCGGAAGGTGGTCGCCGCCAGGACAGGGCCAAATATCTCTTCCTGCATCAGGGTCGAGGAGGTCGACAGCCCGGTGATCAGTGTCGGCGGGTAGAAGCAGCCCTCAGGGGCCTCGGTCTGAAAGACCTCGCCCTCGGTGTTGCCCTCGACCATGCCCTTGATCGTCTCAAGCTGCACCGGGTCCACGATCGCGCCCACGTCGATGCATTTGTCGAGCGGGTCGCCCACGCGCAGGCCTTTCATGCGCGCCTTCAGCTTGGCGTAGAATTTCTCGGCCACGCCTTCCTGAATGAGCAGCCGGGACCCCGCGCAGCAGACCTGCCCCTGATTGAACCAGATCGCATCCACCAGCCCTTCGACCGCCGAGTCTAAATCCGCGTCATCAAACACGATGTAAGGCGACTTGCCGCCAAGCTCCAAAGACAGCGCCTTGCCGCTGCCCGCCGTCGCCGCGCGGATTTTGCGGCCCACCTCGGTGGACCCAGTGAAGGCGATTTTGTCCACATCACTGTTCACGATCATCTCGCCTGTGCGCCCGTCGCCGGTCACAATATTCACCACACCCGCAGGTAGGCCGACCTGTTCGCAAATCTCCGCAAACAAAAGCGCTGTCAGCGAGGTATATTCCGCCGGTTTCAGCACCACTGTATTGCCCATGGCAAGCGCCGGCGCGACCTTCCATGCGAGCATCAGCAGCGGAAAGTTCCACGGGATGATCTGCCCGCAGACCCCCAACGGCGCGCGGTCCGGCAGCTCCTCTTCCATCAGCTGCGCCATGCCCGCGTGGAAGTAGAAATGCCGCTGCGCTAAAGGCACATCGATATCCCGCGCCTCCCGGATCGGTTTGCCATTGTCCATGACCTCCAGCACCGCGAAGAGCCGCGAATGCTTCTGTAACGCCCGCGCCAGAGCGTAGAGGTATATGGCGCGCGCATGCCCAGAGGTTTTCCCCCAGCTTCCCTGCGCCTTCCGCGCGGCTTTCACCGCAGCATCAACGTCTTTCTGGGTGCCCTGCGAAATCTGCGCGAGCTTCTCCCCCGTCGCTGGATTATGGGACGCAAAACCCTTGGCAGGCTTCGTGAAGCTACCGCCGATGAAGTGCCCGAACTTTCCGCCGTGCGATGCGATCCAATCCAGCGCCTCGGCACTACTTTCCGGGGCCGGGCCGTAATCCATCGTCTCGAAGATTTCTTTGACGTTCATCTCACTGCCCTCGCAGTTATTGTTACCATTTTCCCTGGGCTCCGCCCGTTCGGGGTTGAAACGCTCCCCCGGAGCGTTTCCCGGACACCCCTCACCCCATCGGGTGTCTGTAGGAGGCGGAATAGGCACCGGTGACATGGTGCTCCAACTGCCGTTCGATATCATTGAGAAGTGACGAGGCCCCAAAGCGGAACAGGTCAGGCTGAAGCCAGCGATTGCCCAGCTCGTCTTTCATCAGCGCCAGATAGGTCACCGCGTCTTTGGCCTTTGAAATGCCGCCCGCCGGTTTGTAGCCGACATGGTGGCCCGTAGCCTCGAAATAGTCGCGGATGGCGCGGATCATGGTCAGCGAGACGGGCAGGGTGGCATTGACACTCTCCTTACCAGTGGAGGTCTTGATGAAATCGGCCCCCGCCATCATGCAAATGAGCGAGGCGCGGGCGACGTTGCGTAAGGATCCAAGCTCGCCCGTGGCCAGAATGGCCTTCACATGAGCGTCGCCGCAAGCGTCGCGGAAGGCGCGCATTTCATCGTAGAGTGCCTGCCAGTTCTGGCTCAGCACATGGCGACGGCTGATCACGATGTCGATCTCCCGCGCTCCGGATTTGACGCTTTCCTCGATTTCTTGGATGCGCAGATGCAAGGGCGACAGGCCCGCTGGGAAACCGGTAGAGACGGCGGCAACCGGTATGCCCGTACCCTCAAGCGCCTCCACGGCGGTCTCAATCATGTCGTGATAGACGCAGACGGCGCCCGTGGTGATGCCACTTACGCCAAGCGCGTCCAAAATATCCGCCCGCACCGGCTGGCGCGCCTTGGCACAAAGCCTACGCACCCGGCCTGCTGTGTCATCGCCCGAGAGCGTGGTCAGGTCGATGCAGGTCAAAGCTTTCAACAGCCAGGCCGCCTGAAAGTCCTTTTTGACGCTGCGCCGCCCCGGGAGGGTCTTGGCGCGGCGCTCAATCGCGGAGGTGTTGGCCTGCACTGACAAAGCCCAATCGAGATCAAGGGCGATACCGGGGTTGCGCGGCAGGTGCAGCTGCGGCAGCTGCGATGTTTTGAGCTGTGTGATGGTCTCGGCCATGGGCGCGTCCTGTCTGGCTGAACCACTCCTTGGTCGCATGCGAGGCGTTTAAGCGCAAGAGATGGGAGGTTTTCAAACAGTGTGGCTGGCGTTAGGGAAGGGCAAGTTTTCGAGAGGACTCACCCCATGAGCTTTGACCGCGCCATCAAAATCGCTCCTTCCATCCTGTCGGCGGATTTCGCCAATTTCGGGCAAGAGATTGAGGCCGTGGAGGCGGAAGACGCGGATTGGATCCACGTGGACGTGATGGACGGCCATTTCGTGCCCAACATCACCTTTGGGCCTGCCACCTGCGCCGCGATCCGGCCGCATATCAAAACGGTCATGGATGTGCATCTGATGATTGCTCCGGTCGACCCGTATATCGAGGCTTTCGCGGAAGCGGGCGCAGATGTGATCACCGCCCATGTTGAGGCGGGCCCGCATATTCACCGCACGTTGCAAGCGATCCGCGGCGCGGGCGCCAAGGCGGGGCTGGCGCTGAACCCGGGCACCCAGGTCGAAAGCGTGGACTACCTTCTGGACATGGTGGACCTGGTATGTGTGATGACGGTGAACCCGGGCTTTGGCGGGCAGAAATTCATCCACTCCCAGGTTGAGAAAGTCCGCAAGCTGCGCGCCATGATAGGCGATCGCCCCATCCATATCGAGATTGACGGGGGCGTGACGCCTGAAACTGCGCCCTTGGTGGCTGAGGCCGGAGCGGATGTGCTGGTCGCGGGCTCTGCGGTGTTCAAAGGCGGCTCGGTTGCAAACCCCGCACCATACGGCGAAAACATCCGCGCCATTCGAGCGGCCTGTTCCTGAATGTGCGCCTTGCGGCGCGCGCGATTATTTTGCTCAAGGGAAGCTTTGCTTCCCGCCGCAAGGGCATCCCATCAGAGTATTTCTGACAAAACGAAGCAGGCTCTTTGTGCGGTAATGCGGGTTTTGTCGTCGCTTCGAACGTGGCATCTAGCAAGTCCTGTTAGGAGTTCGACATGAGCGCGATTGTCAGCGTAGCAAACCTCGATAAGACCTATGAAGGCGGATTTCAGGCGTTAAAATCGGTCTCATTGGAGATTGAGCAGGGCGAAATACTGGCGCTGCTCGGACCCAATGGCGCGGGTAAAACGACTTTGATCTCAACGATCTGCGGGATGGTGACGCCTTCGGGGGGCTCGGTGCAAGTTGGCGGGCATGACATCATCGACGATTTTCGGCAGGCACGGCGGCTGATTGGCCTGGTCCCGCAAGAGATCAACCTCGAGCCTTTCGAGAAAGTCATCAATACAGTACGTTTCTCGCGCGGGCTTTTTGGCAAGCCGCGCGACGATGCTAAAATTGAGCAGATTCTGCGCGCCCTGTCGCTGTGGGACAAGAAAGACGCGGCCATCAAGGAGCTTTCGGGCGGCATGAAGCGCCGGGTGTTGATTGCCAAAGCGCTTTCCCATGAGCCGCGGGTGCTGTTTCTGGATGAGCCAACGGCGGGCGTCGATGTCGAGCTGCGCCGCGACATGTGGGAGGTGGTACGCGGGCTGCAAAAGGACGGCGTCACCATCATCCTGACCACACATTACATCGAGGAAGCGGAGGCGATTGCCGATCGGATCGGGGTGATCTCCAAGGGTAATATTCTGCTGGTGGAAGAAAAAGACGCGCTGATGGCGCGTATGGGCCAGAAGGAGCTGCAGATCGAGCTGCAGCAACCGCTTTCTGCGCTGCCGGATGCGCTGTCAGGCTACGCCTTGGAGCTCGCAGGTGATGGCCGCAGTCTGACATATCGCTATGACACGAGCGCTGAACGGACAGGCATCACCACGCTTCTAGGTGATCTGGCCGCGCAAGGCGTGATGCTGAAAGATGTGTCTACGCGGCAATCCTCGCTCGAGGACATTTTCGTAGGTCTGGTGGAGGAAAAGGCATGAATTACAGAGCAGTTCGCGCGATCTACATTTTCGAGATGTCTCGGTTTTTTCGCACCATTACGCAAAGCTTCGTCTCGCCCGTGTTGTCCACGTCGCTTTACTTCGTGGTGTTTGGCACGGCCATCGGCTCCCGTATCGACACGGTCGAAGGGGTCAGCTACGGCGCTTTCATCGTGCCGGGGCTGATCATGCTCTCGGTCATGACGCAGGCCACGGCTAATGCCAGTTTCGGCATCTATTTCCCAAAATTCCTTGGGACCATCTATGAGCTGCTCTCAGCGCCCATTTCCTTCTTCGAGATCGTGCTGGGTTATGTGGGCGCGGCGGCGACAAAGGCCTTGTTTATCGGGGTGGTGATATTGCTTACCTCTTTCTTCTTTGTGGACATGCAGATCGCGCACCCGCTGGCGATGCTGGCGTTTTTGATCATGACCTGCGTCAGCTTCTCGTTGCTGGGTTTCATCATCGGCATCTGGGCGAAAAGCTTTGAACAGCTGCAGCTGGTGCCGCTTCTCGTCATCACTCCTTTGGTGTTTCTGGGCGGCTCGTTCTACTCGGTCTCGATGTTGCCGCCCGTTTGGCAGACAATCACTCTGTTCAACCCGGTGCTTTACCTGATCTCGGGCTTCCGTTGGTCCTTTTTTGGTGCCGCAGATGTGCCTGTCGGTATCAGCTTGCTCGCCATTGCGCTGTTCACTGGGGGTTGCTTGGCCGTCATCGGATGGATGTTCAAATCGGGCTACCGCATCAAGAGTTGAACATGCGTGATCGCGAGATCCGCTAGGCTGGCGCAAACTTGTCCGTGAAAGGAGCGCCCATGGCCGACCAAACCGTAACCCCGCTAAGCCCGCGTGGCCTGCTGACCTTGATCCTGGCAGGCGCGCTGGCGACCGCCGCTTTTGACATTTACGGGCAGGTGATCAGCCCGGCCTTGGGCGGTTCGCGCCTTGCGCCGGTACCCTTGGCGGGCTCGGTCTGGCGGGCCATTGCCGGGTTTCAATCCCGCGAGATGGCGGAGCTGCTGCACTACACGGCTGGTCTCATCGGCTATCCGCTTGGCTTTGCGCTAGTCGCCCGCCCGATCTGGAAGAAAGTCGCCCCGAACGTACCCTCGTATCTGGTGGCAGTCGCCTTTGGCATCGTTCAATGGGTCTTCGCGCTTTACGTCATGGCGCATTTGGTGGCCGGGCAGGCCGCGTTTTTGAATTGGACTGGTATCACCTGGGCCGCACTTTACGGGCATATCGTCTATGCCTTGGTCGCGATTGGGGTCAGCAATCACTTCGTCTTGAGGCGCCGCTAAGACGCGCCCTCAGACAGCAATTCGTCGAGCTGTTTGGCAAACCATCCGCGCGGGATGAAATGCCCGCGCGGGTGCGTGTCGAGGATCACTTGGCCCGTCGCGCAGTCTCCCCAGATCGTGCGGGTGAAATGGTCGCGTTCGGTGGTCGAGTAGCTGTCCTCGCCCGTGGCGTCACCGCATTCCAACAGGTCACGCCAAAGCTGTACAGCGTAGCTTGTGCCGCCATCCGCGCCAAAGGGGAAATCCAGCACGTTATCCGTTAACCCGTGCACGTGGCGGACCTCCTGCGGGAAAGTCTCGCAATCCTCATTTTGATCGAGCGTGCCTGACACGGCCAGCAGCGCGCGCACCTCTGAGCCGTTTTCGCAGGCGTAGCGCCAGGCCATGTTCGATCCCCAGGAATAACCGGAGACGTAGATGCGGCTGCGGTCGATCGGGTATTTGCGGGCGGCGTCTTCCAGCACGGCAGCCGCAAATTCCGTGTCCCGGCTGCCCGGCTGCCAGAAATCCTAGGACTTGTTGAGCCCGTTGGGCGCTAAAAGCAGAACTCCGCGTTTGCGCGTGGCCCCTGAGATGCGCCCATGTTTGACGATCAAGGTGCCTTGTCGCGCCCAGCCGTGGAAATGCAGCATTACGGGCATGGGCGTCACGCCGTCCCAATCGTCTGGCAGCTTTACATGGTAGGATCGGTCGCCAAGCTGGCACGGCTCCTGCCCGGTGCAGGCCGCAGCGCTGCCGGGCAATGCCCAAAGAAACATCGCCCCCAACCAAATCAAATATCTCATTGCTTTTCCTGCTATGTGCGCCGTCCGCGAGAGCCTAAACGGGCGCCGCGCGAAAGTAAGCTCACAATCAAGTCAGGCAGCGGTTTCAGCTAAGCCAAAGGTTCCGAAATAATTGGTGACTTCATCCGCTTCGCTTCGAGCGACCTGAATTTCAAGCCGCATGTCGTATTCCTTGCCATCGACAAGTTTGACTCGGAACGTGTCCTTGATACCGCCCTTGCCGGCGATCATGGCTTCGCGCGCTTTCTTCAGCCGCGCTTGGTCTTTCTTGACGACCTTGCCCATAGTTACCGCGAAAGAGCCTGGCTCTTTTCCCGGGTCAAGCTGCAAAAGCCGGTAATAGCTGGGGCTGCAATAAGAGGTGTCGGTCAGAACGTCATGGGAGAAATAGGCAAGATCAAGATGGTCGATCTCGCTTTCCAGCTCAGTCAAGCGCGACAAGGCGAGCGTTTCGGCCGACACTTCCCGGAAAGAACCTACAACAGCGATCGCGACGCCATTGTCGTCATGTACCACTTCGCCAAGCGATTTCACCCAGATCGACTTGCCGTTTGCATGAACAATGCGCGCCTTGAAGGAGAACCCGGTGCCATCTTTTGCCGCGCGCTCCACCATATCGGCCACCATCTGACGATCATCTGGGTGATAGGCCTCGAGCCCGTTTTCAACACTCGGTGTGAAGCTTTCCTTGTCCAAGCCATGAATTTCAAAGACGCGGTCGGACCAGAACAGTGAATTGTCAGTCAAGTTGACCCGCCAATACCCTGTCTCTGAAAGTGTTTCGACCAGTTTGAGCGAGTTGCTGGAAATATCGGCCAATGCACTGGCTTCGGTGATGTCTTTGGTGACATCGTTGGCGATGATCGCGATATTGACCCGCCCGGTGCCTGGATCGGTATAGGCGTGCCTGCTGGCGGCCAGCCAGACAGGATCGTGGGCTTTTGGCGTCAGCTTGATTGCGCTGTCATGCGATTTGCCGTCCAGCAGCGCGCTCAGCCCGTGCGCCTCGCTCAGGCCGCAGCTTTGCAGTAGTTTGTCGGCACGCATGCCCAAAACCGCCTCGCTGTCGACACCAAGGGCCCAGGCCATACGCTCACTGATACGCGTAACCTCACCTTGATCGTTTTGTTGCAACAAATAAATCGGGGCTGTTGACAATAATTGGTTTAGTTCGGTCGCCAAGGACATGGTCTTAGGTGAGCGCAGGAACAGCAGCGTCGTGCCGATGATCTGTCCGGCGTCGCCACTGAACGGGGCGCATTGCAGCGTGTAGGGGCCGTCCTTGGTTTCGAAATCCATGGTCAACGGGGTGCCCAACTGCAGCGCTTCGTTGCACAGCTCGACGAGCCTTGGGAAGCCGTCGGGCAGGCTGATCTGGCTGAGATGTGGGTTGCGTTGCGGACCGGCGATGTTGAACATTCGCATCGCCTCCAGGGAGGCGCGTGCCACTTGCAACGCGTTGTCGAGCACCAGAAGTGGCACCGGCACATTGCCCAAAAGCGAGCCAAGCTCCGCGTTCAATCCGCGCAGCTCCGAGGCGTTGACCTGCAGCTCCTCGTTGACGGTGATCAGCTCCTCATTGGTGGATTGCAGCTCCTCGTTGGAGGTCTCCATCTCTTCATTGGTGGCCTGCAATTCCTCATTGGTCGATTGCAGCTCTTCGTTGGAGGTTTCCAGCTCCTCAATCGTTTGCTGCAAGGCCTCTCGGGTGGAGGCAAGCTCCTGGTCAAGCTCTCGGTAGTGCTCGTCCGTGATCTTGTCATCCGGCGCAGGCGTCCGATGAATTTGTTCGAATTCCGATTTTGGCCAGGTGTTGATGATCAACAGCGCGGTTTTTTCGTTCGATGAGGGGATCTTGAGTGGGATCGCCTCTAGTCGAGTGATCTTCTCGCCATCATCTTCGCTGAGATGCCTGGTACCGATGCGGCGCTGATCATGTTTCAGCGATAGGGTTACGAGGCTGCGCGCCTCTTCGCGGAAAGGCGTTTTCAGAAGGTTGAGATGCAAGTTGAGCGCGTTGTCTTCGGACAAATTCACATAAGGTGTGACGTCGCCAAAAACCCGCAAAAACCCGTGATCCGCACCGACTAAAATCGAGTTGCGACCGAGTGACCGTGCCAGCGCGTCAAACATCTGCCGTTCGGTCGAGGCCGCTTCGGCCGCGCGTTGTTCCTCATTGTCTTTGCGGAATTTTGGTTTGCTGCCCCAGCTGTCGTCCATCACAGTGCTTGGGACTTTTGGCTTTTTATGGACGGATCGCTTGGTGAAGATATGGCGATTGCCTTCAACAGGACGGAACATTTCCTCTGCGCCGGTCACCGTCTCTGCTGTTCCCAAAAACAGGATTCCCTCCGGGCGCAAAGCGTAATGCAGCCGACCAAAAACGCGTGCTTGAAGCTTGGCTGAGAAATAGATCATCAAGTTGCGGCAGCAGATCATGTCCATTTTCAGGAAGGGCGGGTCCTGGCAGACATTGTGGTCGGAGAACAAGATGACAGAACGCAACGCTTGTCTTATGACTTTAGGTGGTTCTGTGCGAAAGTAGGGCCTTAGCCCGCCAC
>JAPORH010000228.1 GCA_026710325.1 Litoreibacter sp.
CGGGCGCTTTCAAGCCCAAAATCGAAGGCTATTTCGCCGTGAGTCGTGTACCGTGGGCAAACTGTTAAAATGAGTCGAGGCGACGTTGCGGATCAATTGAACGAAAGTCATAGAACCTGGGAAATTTTTGACCGGATCGATCAGAAAAGCGTTCAGCGCGACAGCGAATTAGCTGATCGAGTGATGAGTAAACGATCAGCGGAATTTAGTCAGAACCCCTAAACATCCACATCCTCAACAAACCGGGCGTTCTCCTGAATATACTCGAAGCGGAGCTCGGGTTTTTTGCCCATGAGGCGCTCGACGAGGTCTCCGGTCTCTCCCGGGGTGTCCTCGTCCACGGTGACGCGGATCAGCTGGCGTGTGGCGGGGTTCATGGTGGTCTCTTTGAGATCCTTGGCGTCCATTTCGCCGAGGCCCTTGAAACGCTGCACGTCGATTTTGCCCTTTCCGCCGAGGCCTTTCTCCAGCATCGCGTCCTTCTCCAGATCATTGGCGACATAGACACGGGATGCGCCTTGGGTGAGGCGGTAGAGGGGCGGGCAGGCGAGGTAGAGGTGGCCCTTGTCGATGAGCGGGCGCATTTGCACGAAGAAGAAGGTCATCAGGAGCGACGCGATATGGGCGCCGTCGACATCAGCGTCGGTCATGATGATGATCTTTTCGTAGCGCAGATCGTCGATGTTGAAACGCGTGCCCATGCCGCAGCCCAAGGCCTCGCACAGGTCGGAGATTTCAGCGTTTGAGGTGAGCTTGCCGGAGGCGGCGCCGAGCACGTTGAGGATTTTGCCCTTGAGCGGGAGGAGCGCCTGATTTTCGCGGTTGCGCGCGCCTTTGGCGGAGCCGCCGGCGGAGTCGCCTTCCACGATGAAGAGCTCGGTGCCCTCGCGGGTCTTGGAGGTGCAGTCGGTGAGCTTGCCGGGGAGGCGCAGCTTCTTGGTGGCGGATTTTCTTGCCGTTTCCTTTTCCTGGCGGCGGCGCAAGCGTTCTTCGGCGCGCAGGACCAGGAAGTCGAGGATGGCGCCCGCGGATTTGGTGTCGGCGGCGAGCCAGTTGTCGAAATGGTCGCGGACGGCGCCCTCGGTCATTTTCTGCGCGGCCTCGGTGGAGAGGCGGTCTTTCGTCTGGCCCACGAAGGCGGGGTCGGCGATGAAGCAGGAGACCAGCGCGCAGCCGCCCGAGAGTAGATCGTCACGCGTGATTTGGGCGGCCTTTTTGTTGTTTGTGAGCTCGCCGTAGGCCTTGATGCCCTTGAGGATCGCGGCCCAGAAGCCCGCGACATGGGTGCCGCCCTCCGGCGTGGGGACGGTGTTGCAGTAGGATTGGATGAAGCCGTCGCGGGAGGGGGTCCAGTTGATGGCCCATTCGACCTTGCCGGGGGCCCCGAATTTCTCCTGGAAGTCGACCGTGCCCGCGAAGGCCGCGTCGGCATAGGTGGTGGCGGTGCCGAGGGTTTCGGTGAGGTAGTCCGACAGCCCGCCGGGGAAGTGGAAGGTGGCCGTGGTCGGGGTTTCGCCGTCGTCTATGGCGGATTTCCAGCGGATTTCGACGCCGGAGAACAGGTAGGCCTTGGAGCGGATGGATTTGAACAGGCGGGCGGGTTTGAAGCGGTGCTTGCCGAAGATGTCCTCGTCGGCGTGGAAGGTGACGGTCGTGCCACGGCGGTTGGGGGCGGTGCCTACTTTCTCGACCGGGCCAAGGGGCAGGCCGCGGGAGAAGCGTTGCTCGAAGATGGTTTTGTCGCGGGCAACCTGGACGACCATGGAATCTGAGAGCGCGTTGACCACGGAGGCGCCGACCCCGTGCAAACCGCCGGAGGTCTGGTAGGCCTTGCCGGAGAATTTGCCGCCTGCGTGAAGCGTACAGAGAATGACTTCGAGGGCGGATTTGTCAGGGAATTTCGGGTGCGGGTCGATCGGGATGCCGCGGCCATTGTCCTTGATGGTGATGGAGTAGTCGTCGTTCAGCTCCACCTCGATCCGGTTGGCAAAGCCCGCGACGGCCTCATCCATGGAGTTGTCGAGCACCTCGGCCACCATGTGGTGCAGCGCGCGCTCATCGGTGCCGCCGATATACATGCCGGGGCGCTTGCGGACGGGCTCAAGCCCTTCCAACACCTCGATGGAGGAGGCGTCATAGCTGTCCGCCCCGCCGCTCAAAAGATCATCCGCCATGACCGCTCTCATCTTGTTGTTTTTCAGGCAGTATAGGCGGCGCGCGGTGCTGTCGCAATCTGATTAGAGGCGAAGAAAAAGGGGACAGGCCTGCGCCCATCCCCCATGTCATCGATAACAGTCAACTCGCTACTTTGACGGTATCTAGCTGCCAGAGGTAAAGAAAAGGCGAAGAGAAACGGGGCTAACGCGGGTAATGCTGTCGAGGCCTGCAAGTTCCTGCAAAACGTCGATGCCTGCGTTGATCCCGGCATCCTCAGTGCTGAGCATTACCATACCCTCGCTGGCCACCATGACCTGGGTCTCGGAGAGGCGCATGACGAAGAGTTTCGCGTCGAGCTCGTTATCCGTGCCCAAAAGCGCTACGGTTCCGAAGGTCTCGATTGTGGTGGCCTCCCCAATGGCGAGTGCGTCCAATTCGCTCATATCAATCTCGGCTGTGATTTTTGCATCAGGCGCGTTTTTGAAGACATGCTCGATCATGCGCTCATTGCGGATGTCGATATTGGTTTGAACGGAGCCCAAACCCAATGAGATTTCGACCTGACCATTCCCGGTTACGCCGCCAGAAATGTCACCGAAGGAATGGGATTCACCAACATAGTCGTTCTTGATCGACCCGAAGGAGACATTCGACAGCGCAGGGTCCAAGGTCCAGGATTTTGCGTGACCGTCTGCCCATGCGGCGGCGGCCATAAGGCTCAAGGTTCCAGCAAGTGTGATTGATTTGAATTTGCCCATTGGATGTTCCTCCCATAGTGTTTTGCTACGCCGTCGCGACAGTGGCGGCTGACTTGAAAACACCTCGGGGGGCGGGTTTATTCGCTGGCTTGGAAAAAAATCGGCACGCAAAGCTGTCGAAGCCGGTTTACCGGAGATTTATCCAAGGCTTTGGCGCTTTTGTCTGGTGCAGACGAAAACCCGACACGGGGCGGATGATCTGGCGCAATCCGCCTGCCTGCGGGCCATGGACCAAGCGGAAAAGTTCGAGCCGGGCACCAATCTGGACCGTTGGGTGTTTACCATCGCGCGCCGGATTTGGCTCAATGAGATCAGGGCCAATACAGTCAGGCAGGGCAGCGGTCTGGTCCCGGTCGAAGAGGCCGAGATCGAAGATAAAAAACCCAGCACCGAGACGAATATTTTCGCCCGTGAAGTGTTTGACAGGGTACAGACCTTGCCTGAGGCGCATCGGATCACCACTCTATTGGTCTATGTCGAGGGCTATAGTTACAAGGACGCGGCCGAATTGCTCGACATCCCCATCGGGACCGTGATGAGCCGTTTGGCTGCCGCACGTAAAGCGATTAAGGCGCAGACAGAACAAGGGTTCTCAGCAGGGCATGAATTGATCGATGACTGACACGAACCCAGCTTTCACCGATGAAGCCCTGACCGCCTATCTGGACGGTGAGGCGGATGCTGCTTTGCGCGCCCAAATTGAGGGCGCCCTGCAGGATGATGCGGCGCTGCAGGGAAGGCTTGAGGCCTTGTCCTTGCCTGAGGGTGCGGTGTCGCGAGCCTTTGACCTTGGGGCGATCGCAGCGCCATCCTATCCGAAAGGGTTAGGGGCGGAGCCCGCGCCAAAGACCAGCAAAATCATTTGGCCTGCCGCAATCGCGGCGTCTTTTGTCCTTGGGATGGCGGTGATGCAAGCGCTGCAACCGGAGCCCAGACAGCCGGGCTGGGTAGACGTCGTCGCCTCCTATCAGTCGCTTTATGTGACCGAGACCTTGGAGGGCATGGCGCAACCGGAGGCCGTATCGCGCGAGATTTTGGCCGAGGCCGAGACGCTTTTAGGTGTGTCGTTGGAGGCTGCGTTGCAGATTGACGGGCTGGAGTTCAAACGTGTGCAACGCTTGGCTTTGGGCGACACCCCCCTTTACCAAATGGCCTATCTGGACGCCGAAGGACGCCCCTTTGCCTTTTGCCTGACCCCAGTGTCTGCCGAGAGCCGCGGCATGGCCACCAAAACCAGCTGGCAGCTGGCGCAAAGCAGCTGGGTGGAAGACGGGGTCGGCTTCGTGCTGATCGGCGGCGAGGATGAGGCGCGGGTCGCCCGCCTGTCTGAAGGCTTGCGCGGGCGGCTTTAGACCCCGATCGCGTCTGCGTCGTCTTTGCGGATTTCGATGACGCGGCGCGGATAGGGCATCTCGATCCCTTCGGCCTTGAGCGCGTTCCAGATCAAAAACAGCACGTCGGACGTGAATTTATTGTCCCCGTCATCAAGCCCATTGACCCAGAACTCGCAGGCGAAATCGACGCCGCTTTCGCCAAAGCCGCGCAGCTCGCAATCGGGCGGGTAGGGCTTGTCGAGCACGCCGGGGTGGGTGGCGACAGCCTTCTCGACGATGTCAGGAACCCGGTTGATATCGGTCTCATAGGTGACGGAAAACGGCGCCTCATAGCGGTTGGCAGACCCGCTGTCGGAGTAGTTTACGACGCGGGTGGTGATGAAATCCTCGTTTGGGACCACAATCCAGCGCCCGTCGAAGGTCTCCAGGATCGCGGCGCGGGCCATCATCTTGACGATCTTGCCCTGCTCGCCCCCGTCCAGTTCGACATAGTCGCCCACGGTGGCTTGCCCTTCGAGCAGAAGGATGACGCCCGAGATGAAGTTCGAGGCGATTTTTTGCAGGCCGAAGCCGAGGCCAACGCCGATAGCACCGCCGAGGATGGCAAGGGCGGAGAGGTTGATCCCCATCACATTCATCAAGATCAGGAAGGCCGCGCCGAAAATGGCGAACTCCACCACCTTGATCAAAAGCGTGCGCAGGGAGGGGCGGATTTCCTGCTGTGAGATATAGTCGGTCGATTGCCGGTTGGACCAGCTGCCCAGCCAGAACAGGATGGAGCCCGCGATCACCCCGCGGATCACCGCCATGACCGAGAAGCTGATATTGCCAAGCTCGATCCGCGTGGTTTCCAACAGGGTTGAGACCGGGTCCAAGAGCCCCACTACGTAGAGCGCTGTGACCGGGATCAGGACATATTTGCCCAGAAGCTTCAGGAACGGATCAGACAGGATGTCGCGCACCACAATGCGGGCAGCGATGAAGATGAAGACCCTCTTGCCGAAGGCGATGACCTCGCCCGAGCCGAAGATTGAGCGGGTGGCCTGCTCCCCGATGCCTGTCAGCGCGAAGGCAATGAGAGGTAAGAGCAACGGCAGGAATTGGAGCGTAAACCGGCGCGCGGTGGCGATCATGTTGTCGGCATCTGGCGCAGGGGCGATCAGTTTGTTGAGGCGTGGCGATATCCAGCGCGTCAGAACAACCGCCAGGATGTAGGAGACAACGAGCACCCCAAATTGCGACCAGGCGGCGGGCGAGAGCAGCCAGCCTTGGGCCAGCTCTATGCCTTGCATCACATACCCCAAAGCGGTCTGCACGATGGGTGGCAAAGTCTCGAGTTCCATGGCGTTCCCCCGGGGTTGTGTTCCGCGCAGTCTTAGCGCCGCAATCCGTGCGCGCCAAGTCATCATAACCCGGCCGGGCTTGTAAACGCCGGTCCTCAAGCGTAGCGGTGAGACTATGACTTATGCCCAACATATTCGCGCGATTCTGGTTCTGGGGCTGCCGCTCATTGGCAGTCATCTGGCGCAGTTTGCGGTGCATATGGTCGATACGATCATGCTGGGGCGCTACGGCGTGACTGAGCTGGCGGCGAGCGTGCTCGCGACGTCCGTCTTCTTTGTCATCTTCATCATGGGCTCGGGCTTCGCCTTTGCGGTTATGTCGATGGTGGCGGAGGCGGCGGAGCAGGGGGATCAGACCCGCATCCGCCGGGTGAACCGCATGGGAATGTGGCTGTCCGCGATTTATGCAGCAGTGTTTCTGCCATTGATGATCTGGTCCGCGCCCTTTTTGCGACTGCTTGGGCAAACGGAGGAGCTGTCGCTGCTGGCACAGGACTATCTTGCGATTGCAGGAGTGGGGTTGTTCCCCTCCCTGCTGGTTATGGTGATCAAAAGCTATCTCGCAGCCATGGAGCGCACGCAGGTGGTGCTTTGGGTCACTGTTGGGGCCATTTTCGTAAATGCCGCGCTGAACTGGGTGCTGATTTTTGGCAATCTTGGCGCGCCGGAGCTGGGTTTGCAGGGCGCGGCGCTGGCCTCCGTGCTGACGCAGGTGGCGACCTTGCTAGCGCTGGCGATTTATCCCTCCCGTGTGTCGGAGCTGAAAGAGCATGCGCTTTTCCAGAATATTTGGCGCAGCGACGGGGTGGTGATGCGCGATGTGTTTCGGCTGGGCTGGCCCATTGGCCTGACCAATCTGGCTGAGTCCGGCATGTTTTCCGCCTCGGCCTTTATCATCGGGTTGATTGGCAAGCTGCCGCTGGCGGCTCACGGCATCGCGCTGCAAATCGCCTCGGCCACATTCATGGTGCATCTCGGGCTCAGCCAGGCAGCCACCGTGCGGGCAGGGCGTGCCAAAGGGCGGCGCGACAAAGACGGGTTGGGCCGCGGTGCGGTTGCCGTGGTCATTCTGTCCGGCGGAATGGTCGCGTTGACCATCGCCATTTTCCTTGGCCTGCCGGAGATTTTGATCTCCGCCTTCTTGTCGGCAGACGAGCCCAACCGGGTCGAAATTATTGCAATTGGCGTGACACTGCTCGCAGTGGCGGGTTTGTTTCAGCTTGTGGATGCGGGCCAGGTCATGGCCTTGGGCGTGTTGCGCGGCATTCAGGACACGCAGGTGCCAATGTATATGGCCGGGTTCAGCTACTGGCTGATGGGCATCCCTGCGAGCTACCTGTTTGGTATCACCTGGGGCGGCGGGGCCACCGGCGTTTGGCTGGGCCTGGTGGTTGGGCTGTTCTTTGCGACGATTTTGCTCTGGTGGCGGTTTTTGCGGCTTTACCGGATGATGGCATAGGCGACACGCACCTCAAAGGTTTGGAAAGATATGGATCGCGGCCTCAGAGGCGCGGTCGGGGAACATGGCGATGCGGCGCGCACGAGCTTCGGAAACGGGGCGGTCGGGCGGGTGGACAAAGCAGAGCATCTCCGCCCCGCCAAGAGACCATCCACGTTGCACGCGTTCGGGGTGGGTCATCTCCTCCCCCCGGCCGAACTGTTTAGATAGCTCCGCAATGGCGCGTGCGTAGTTGAGCGCGGGGGCTGTGGCTTTGCGCACTGCGCAGCGTAGCATCTGTGGAGGCTGGTCAAGAGCCGTGTCGTGAGACACCTCAAACACGATGGGCCCGGATTGCGCTTTTATGAAAGGTGCTGCGTCTTCGATAACGCATATGTCGATATCGGGGACCCATCCAAGCGGATGCGTGCCGTATCTTTCGACCAGCGTGCCCACGCTCGCGCGAAACGGCACATTGCAGGCGTCGAGCCGGTCATAAATAGCCTGTCCAGACGGGCCAGTCTTTCGCCCGCCTAGCAATGCGGACAATCGCTTCATCCCTGCGCGCCCTCGTCCTTCAACAGCCGGTCTGCTTTTTTGCGCACCAGCACGGTGCGCAAGTCATGCATGGCCAGAAGCAGCGCGTCTGTGACCTCCTCCAATTGAGCGGGCTCGGCTTTGGTCTGCGCCCAATGCGTGGTGAGGTTGAGGTAGTCCACCGCACGGTGAATGTCGTCGAGATCCCGGGTCGCCAGAAGCGCCTGACGCTCCGCCATCCAGTGTTCGATGACGGTCCGCTCTTCGTCCGTCAGATCGTGGCGATTATGCGCCTTGATTTGCCCATTCTTGACGTTGACCACCGCGATCTCGTCCATCTCGATGCGCCGCTGCCGGTTCTCGGTGTCGACACGAAACACGGTCGCCCCGTTCTCGCGCACGCGAAAGTAAAATTCCGGAAGCTCGCTGGTCATGTCTCTCCCCCCGTCGGATCGTTGGACGGGTTTAGCACGTGTCGCGCCGCAACGGAAATCATGTCCTTGAGGCGCGCGCGTTATCCGCGCGACATGGCTTCAAGCGCGTCCATTGCATCGGCTTCGCGGCCGTCGGGGACAAACAGGTGGTCGTGGAAGAACCCGGAGACCGGGTTGACGCCCATATCGTGTTTGGCCAGCTCGGTCGCAATGCGCGCCATGAACCCCACGGCCTCCAATGAGGAATGTATGTTGAGCGTGATCATGCGGCAGGGGAATTCGTAGGCAAGGCCCAGGGCCTCCGCTTCTGATTTGAAAAGGATCAGAGTGGTCCCCTCGGCCTCTCGGAACATCATACGCGTGGTGATCGCTGGGAGCGGTGCCCCGTCTGCAATCGTGGCGAAGACATACACCCCGTCTACGAGTTCCGCCGACATTGAGGCGATCAGCCTGTCCAGATTTGTTTCACCGCTCATGATTGCGTCCCCAAAGCCGATCTGTCTTGCGCCGCACGCGCCCATATTTGATGTCTCATACAGGCATTCGGGCGGGGCTCAAGCGTGTTCGCTTTGATCACTAGGCGATCAAGGTGCATGCGCCCAGGCGAACAGACGCAGGTTCTTGACGTCGTGCCTACTGGATCGGCGACCGTCTCAGAAGCTTGAGGGTCAGATTACGACCTGCTCTGAGGACCGGGTAGGCCAGTCTCGCAACACTGCGCTTGCTGAATAGGACGCTTGCGACCCTGTTCATGACGCCTGACCTGCTTGAAAGGAGGGAGAGAAAATGGATGCAATCCGCGCCAAAATACTCTTTGCCTTTATACTGGGCCAGCATGCCTTCGTTCAGATCAATGCCGCGGTCCTTGATGTCAGTGACCAAAGGGTGATCTGTGCGCGCGTCGATCAGCTCAACCGAGCCCACACTTTCGCGCAGGCGCGTCATGGTGACGTATTGGGAGCAAAACGGGCACTCCCCATCATAAACAATTTTCAGATCGCTCATTGATATAACTATCCTGGAAGTCACTCAAATTCTTGCGCCGAGACCGGCACGATGTGAAACGGCTGACTTTGTCATGTCGAACAGACGGTTTGCCGTCTGACACGCTCACATATTCGGACCGTGTTGCATACACATGGTGCGCGATCTCGTCTGGGACAAGTTCAGCAAATTCGTCAAAGTACCAGGGGTTTGATCAAATATGATGGGGAAGAGGTCGTATTTGTGGTCGCCTGACTTTTCGTAGCGTTGAACAGAATAGGCATGGGCCAATTGCAGCTGTTTCACGACATCTGAAGTCTCGCGCTTGAACTGCCACGGTTCTTCAGACCCAAATGCGCAAGACCTATTTCCGCGCTGGAAATCCGACATGCTGTATGCGGTACCCCACGTGCTCATAGGGTAGTGGCCGGCCTCGACCCGACCCAGCCTGTGTTGTGCCGCGGTCACGGAAATTGTGCCAAAGTAGTTCGACGGCACGCGCACCTCACGTCCATCCTCAGTCACTGCGAAAGCCTCAGAAACGTTTTGGGCGGGGGTGTCATACCAGCCGAGCCGTACGATCGTGAAAGCCTGGGGAGACAACAAAAGAAGCGTCAAGGCAGCAAAAACGATACGTTTTCCTCGACGAAAGGTGGAAGGAGCCGAATGGCTGCAACAAGCGCCAGGTTCAACAAAATCCATTTCCAGAAAAAAACTGTCACAAAGAAAATGACGATATGGGCCAAATCGTAAAAGAGCGTGATTGCAATCATCAGCTTGCGCCGGAACAGCATCAACAATGCGGCGAGCTGCCCGAATAGCGTGGCAAAGTTGATAGGGGTTTGCGCCCAGGCCCCGAAATTTGCAGTCGCCATGGCAACAGACTCAACATGAGCGGAGGGTAAAAAGCCGCCCACTCAGGCGTTTGGTGTCAGCACCGCGGTTGGGTTTTCGAAAAGCCAAACCCAAGGACCGCCGTCCAGAACCATTTTGGCATGTCCGGAATAAAAGTAGTCGGCAAAATGCACTGCGATACCCGCAACGACCAGTAAGGCCGTCGTGTTTTCGATCGCTTCTTTTTCAGGGCGCAGCTTTTCCCATTTTGCGGCGAGGCGCTGGGAAGCTTCGAGAACCAGCATTCCCGTACCCAATAAAATGCCGAATTCGACAACAACAACGTAGTCGGTATGCGATATCGAAACGCCAAAGAGGAATTCGCCCGCACCCTTTTGGGCCATGACAAAAAGCGCAGGTATCAGGACAAAGATCGGCCAACGGAATGCCGCGATAGCCGTCGCCGCAGAAAAGACGGAGGCGAGCCGAAACACCAGCAGGATGAGATCAGCCTCGTCAGACACACCTTTGGGATAAGTAATTCCCGCGGCCAAGGAGTAGCCGCCCAAAAACAACAGCGACCATTCGGACGATGATGTTGAAAGCGGGCGAGACGTCGCTTGCCCTGATTTTTGCCAATGTCCCGCAGATCAGCGCGATTGCGAAAATGATGGCAAACGAAACAAACGGCCCTTCTTCCGTGAGGCGTCGAAAAAATGCAAAAGCCAAAAACGTGACTGCGAGTGCACCAAAGGCGAACCGAGGGTTTGACAGATGCTCTGGTTGCGGCGCGCGATCGCGTCTTTGCATCAAGCCAACCAATACCAAAGTCTCCCGCCTGCTCATTTTTGCATGGCAACCCCGAAACAGTGCGTTTTGGGTAGATGCTGCCTGTCACAAGGACATTTTTAGCCACTTAACTTGGGTGACACGGTGTTGCCAAGCGCTTCATGCAATTGGCAATCGCAGCCGCTGTCTAAACAAGTAACTGCACGGCGTCACATTCAGCGCTAGGCGATAACGTCGCACTTGAAGGCCTTTGCTTAGGCTTACCTTGAGCGCATGAAGCGAAATAGGGCTCCCTAACGCAGCCCTGCACAAAATGCCTGGATCCGGCCGCACGCTTCCTTCAACGCTTCGTCCGACGTCGCGTAGCTGACGCGGAAATTCGGGGAGAGGCCGAAGGCTGCGCCGAAGACGACGGCCACGCCATGTTCTTCCAAAAGCGCGGTGGCGAAAGTTTCGTCGTCTTTGATCAGTGTGCCTGCGGCTGAGGTTTTGCCGATGCAACCCGCTATCGACGGGTAGACGTAGAACGCGCCCTCCGGCGTCGGGCAGCTTATCCCATCGGCGGCGTTCAGCATCTCAATCACCAGATTGCGACGACGCACAAATTTCTCGTTATTGGGCGCCAGGAAATCCTGTGTGCCGTTCAAAGCTTCCACCGCCGCCCATTGGGAGATGGAGCAAGGGTTGGAGGTGGATTGCGACTGCACCTTGCGCATGGCCGCGATCAGGCTTTCAGGGCCTGCAGCGTAGCCGATGCGCCAACCGGTCATCGCGTAGGCCTTTGACACGCCATTCACCGTCAGCGTGCGGTCGTAGAGCCGTGGCTCCACCTGCGCGGGTGTGCAGAACTCGAAATCATCATAGGCGAGGTGCTCATACATATCATCTGTCAGCACCCAGACATGCGGGTGGCGCATCAACACATCGGTCAGCTCTTTCAGCTCATCCCAGGTATAGCCTGCCCCGGTCGGGTTGGACGGCGAGTTGAAGATCAGCCATTTGGTCTTGTCGGTGATCGCGGCTTCCAGCTGGTCAGCAGTGAGTTTGAACCCGGTTTGCAGCGAGGCTTCAGCCACAACCGGCGTGCCGCCTGCCAGCAGAACCATGTCGGGGTAGGACACCCAATAGGGCGCGGGTATCACCACCTCGTCGCCATCGTTCAGCGTGGCCATCAGCGCGTTGTAGAGCACCTGCTTGCCGCCGGTGCCGACGCTCACCTGCGATGGCGTATAGTCGAGATCATTATCGCGCTTGAACTTGGCGCAGATCGCCCCCTTCAGCTCGGGGATGCCGTCAACGCCAGTGTATTTGGTTTTGCCATCGGCGATTGCCTGCACGGCGGCGTCCTTGATGTTTTGCGGCGTATCGAAATCCGGCTCGCCCGCACCTAGGCCGATCACGTCTTTTCCTGCGCGTTTCAGCTCCGCCGCCTTCTGGGTCACCGCAATCGTGGGCGATGGTTTTACGCGGGACAGGGTTTCGGAGAGGAAAGACATGATGTGACGCCTCGTCAGGTTGCATAGAGTCGCCTCAGCTTTTACGGAAGGGGCAACAGCCCTACAAGCGCAAGCATGCTCCCGGGGGGACGCCAATGACCGACCTGCAAGATGACTACTTCCACAATGACAGCGCCACTTTTGGTGACCGGGTCACAGCCGCGCGGGAAGCGATGAGCCTGAGCGAGGAGAGCCTGTCGCGCAAGCTTGGTGTGAAGCTGAAGACCTTGCGTGGCTGGGAGCAGGATTTGGGCGAGCCGCGCGCCAATAAATTGCAGATGCTGTCGGGGATGTTGAATGTCTCTATGCGCTGGCTACTGACGGGCGAGGGGGACGGGCCGAGCGAGGTTGTTTCCGACGGGATGGACGCTGCCGACATGGCCGAGCTTTTGGCAGACATGCGCCGCACCAGGGCCGAAATGCAGCGGTTGACGGATCGGATGGGCCGCATGGAGCGCCGGCTCGTTAAAGTGATGGAGGGCGAGTGATGCGAGAGGAGCCGCGCCATGACGAGCCGCGCGAGACGCGGGAGCGTCGTTTGAAACTGCGCTCCATGCGGCGCGGGATCAAGGAGATGGACCTGATCTTGGGCGGTTTCGCCCAAGAGGGTTTGAGGGATCTGAGCGACGCGGATTTGGCGCTTTATGACGAGATGCTGAGCGAAAACGACCATGACATGTACGCCTGGGCTTCGGGGCAAGTTCCGGCCCCTGAGCGGTTTGCAGAATTGATGCAGCGTGTCGTTGAAAACGGGCCTGCGCTGAAGCGCTGAAAATTTTTCGCTAACTCACGGCGCGTTTAACTGAATTTTCAAACCTTCCCCGTTACATCACTCCAACGAGCGTTTTTCGACGGAGTTTAGTATGAGTATTCAGGAACGGTTTGTGAAATCGGACGCCCGCGATTTTATGACCAGTTATTTAGAGAGTTTGGCTCTGGTGGAGCGGCTGCACCGGCTGCTTTTGGATGTCATCAAGGATGAATTCGAACGGTTGGGTCTTTTGGACATCAATGCCGTACAGGCGCTGCTGCTGTTCAACATCTCCGATAATGAGGTCACTGCGGGCGAGCTGAAATCGCGCGGTTATTATCAGGGCTCCAATGTCTCCTACAACCTCAAGAAACTGGTTGAGATGGGTTACATGCATCACCAGCGCTGCGAGATTGATCGCCGCTCCGTGCGCGTACGACTGACGGAAAAAGGCCGCAAGGTACGCGATCATGTTCAGGACCTGTTTTCACGTCATGCCGAAGGCATGGAGAAAAACGGCTTTCTGGGCAGCGAAGGCATGAGCGATATCAACGGCTCTTTGCGTCGGATGGAACGCTATTGGAGCGACCAAATCCGCTACATCTACTAAAGGATGACGCGGCAAGACATTTAAGCATCTTGTGTTTTTTCAGACGATCTGGCCGGGGTAGTTGCAACACGCGCTTCAACCTCGGCCAATTGCCGTTTTATGGCTCTTGAGCGCCAGACCGACAAAGCGACAATGGCCGCAATCAAAATGAGCGATACGGCGTAGGCCGACAAAACGGCTTCGGCATATTTTCCGAGATCAGGCATCGTGTATTCCGTGCATTATGGTCATTGGGCGGCCCGCTCCCGCGCGAGCAGGGCATGCAAACGGCGATGCCTAATCTCGGTCCGGGTGCGCAGAAGAACCAAGGCGACGAACAACAGCCCGAACCCGATCATTGAAATGACGAGGGGCACAAAAAAGACGTCGTCGACAGTTCGTCCGCCCGTTGCGACCGGAACGGAGGTGCCCTGATGCAGGCCTTGGTTCCAGAAATTCACAGCATAGCGACTGAGCACAGCAAAGACAGATCCGACAAGACAGAGGATCGAGGTCAGGTCGGCAGCCACGTCCTGCGTTTCAATCGCTTGCCAGAGCGCGATATAGCCAAGGTAAAACAGAAACAGGATCAGGAATGAGGTGAGGCGCGGGTCCCAAGCCCACCATGTGCCCCACATCGGCTCGCCCCAGACAGCGCCTGTGAACAGTGCAATCAGCGTCATCACTACCCCGATCGGAGCTGCCGCCCGCGCCGCAAGTGCGGACACATGGTGCCTACGGATCAGCCAGATCAGGGACGCCACCAGCATCATGAACCATGCATTGATCGCCATAAGTGCAGAGGGCACGTGCAGGTAAATGATTTTCACCGTAGAGCCCTGACGGAAATCATCGGGTGTGAAGAAAAACCCCCAGATCAGCCCCACGGCGATGAAGCCTGCGGCCGCGTAGGAAAAAAGCGGCACCAGCCACGCCGTGCTGTGCATGAATTGCTTGGGGTTTGCGTATTTCCAGATCGACATAACCGCCTACCTAATCGAGCCTGCGCGCGGCATCAATGCGACGCAAATGCGCCCACGAAAATGTCAGAAGGCGCGTCATCGCAAATTCATTCTCAAAGCAGCCGCGGTGACAAAGGGCATAAGCGCCACGGCCGCGGCGCTGATCCCGGCGAGCAGCAGCAAGGGCGTGCTTGCCTCTAGCCCGGCCGCGCCGCGCCGCGCCGCATCGGCGCCGTACAGCAGCGTTGGCATGTAAAGGGGTAGAACGAGCAGTGAAATCAACAGCCCGCCGCGTTTCAACCCCACGGTCAACGCCGCGCCAAACGCGCCAATCACCGACAGCGCGGGCGTTCCTAGCGCAAGACCCAGAACCAGAGCTGGGACGGCCTGTGCGGGCAGATTTAAAAGCATACCCAAGGGCGCTGCGGCCAGGGTCAGGGGCAGACCGGTCGTGACCCAATGCGCCAGCGCTTTGACCAAAGCGACACCCTCAAGGGGGAGCGGGGCGGTAGCCAGCACCTCAAGCGTGCCATCTTCATAGTCGAACTGAAAGATACGGTCGAGCGACAGGAGTGCCGCGAGTAGCGCGCCGACCCAAAGAATGCCGGGCGCGATGCGCGCTAAAAGCGCAGGCTCTGGCCCGACGCCAAAGGGCACCAGCACGCAGAGGATCAGAAAAAAGGCGAGCCCCAGGCCGAAGCCGCCGCCTGCCCGTATGGCCAGGGCAAGATCGCGCTTGACGAGCGCGATCAAAAGGCGTCCTCCGACAAAAACGGATCCAGCGTTGTGTGATCGACGTCCGCGCGAAACGGGGTCAGATCCATCACCTGAGCGTCACGCAGCCCTAGATCAATATGAGTGGCGATGAGTGCCGCGCCACCACTTGCCAAATGCGCTTCTACCGCGCTTGCAAATTGCGCGACAGCGTTCGTGTCGAGCGAGACGGTCGGCTCATCCAGCGCCCAAAGCGGGCGTCCTGACAAGACCAGCCGCGACAGGGACACCCTGCGCTTTTGCCCCGCCGAGAGTGTGTCGATGCGCCGCGTGAGTAGTGATGCCAGCGTAAAGCGCTCGATGGCGGCATTTGTATGTGCGGCACCATAAACACGCGCCCAAAATGACAAAGTTTCCTGCACGGTCATCTGCGTTTTCAAGGCGTCTGCATGCCCTGCATAGGCGACCTGATCGGACTCAAAACTCAGTCTGCCCGCAACCGGTGGTGTGAGCCCGGCGAGGCAGCGCAGCAAGGTCGTTTTGCCCGACCCATTGGGCCCGCGGAGTACCAGCGCATTGCCCGGCAAAACCGAGAAACCGACACCGCTTAGAACGGTCAACTCGCCGCGCCTGCAGGCCAAATCTGTCACGGTGAATTCCATACCAATGCGCATAGCGGATAAGGGGGGGCCGTGAAAGCCCGCGCAGCGCTGCCGGTTTGAACTGTGGCCCTTGCGCGCATATTTATGTGACATCCCTGTCCCTTGATCCGGTGTCGGAATTTTGGGTAGAGCAGGGAGGACCGCGTTCAAGCCATTGCCAGCAAGGAGACTGCTCATGCCCATCACCGTCGGCCAGGACCTATCGAAAACCCGTAAAACTCTGACGGTTGGCTCAAAAAGCTACGCGTATTATTCGATCAAAGCGGCGGAGGAGGCTGGTCTTGGCGCGTTTTCCAAACTGCCCGCGGCCTTGAAAGTCGTGCTCGAAAATATGTTGCGCTTTGAAGATGGAAAAACCGTTCATGTCGACGACATCAAAGCGTTTTCAGACTGGGGCAAGCAAGGCGGCAAGAATCCGAAAGAAATTGCATACCGCCCCGCTCGCGTCTTGATGCAGGATTTTACCGGCGTGCCGGCAGTTGTGGACCTGGCTGCGATGCGCGACGGGCTGGTGGCTTTGGGTGGCGACCCTGAGAAAATCAATCCGCTGAACCCGGTGGATTTGGTCATTGACCACTCGGTCATGATCGACGAATTTGGCAACCCGCGCGCGTTTCAGATGAATGTGGACCGCGAATATGAGCGCAATATGGAGCGCTACACCTTCCTGAAATGGGGCCAGTCGGCGTTTAACAACTTCCGCGTCGTGCCGCCAGGCACCGGGATTTGCCACCAGGTTAACCTGGAATATCTGGCCAAGACCGTCTGGTCGGACACGGATCAAACTGGCGAGATGGTGGCTTACCCCGATACGCTTGTCGGCACGGACAGCCACACAACCATGGTCAATGGCGCGGCCGTGCTGGGCTGGGGCGTGGGCGGCATTGAGGCGGAGGCCGCGATGCTGGGTCAGCCAATCTCGATGCTTATCCCCGAGGTGATCGGGTTTGAACTGACAGGCGAGATGATGGAAGGCACCACCGGCACGGATTTGGTGCTGAAAGTGGTCGAGATGCTGCGCGAGAAAGGCGTCGTGGGCAAATTTGTCGAATTCTTCGGCGACGGGCTGGACCGCCTGCCACTGGCCGACCGCGCGACGATTGGGAATATGGCACCCGAATATGGCGCGACGTGTGGGTTCTTCCCGATTGACGGTGAAACGCTGCGCTACCTACGCACGACAGGGCGCGAAGAGGAGACGATCGCGCTGGTCGAAGCCTATGCCAAGGAAAACGGGTTGTGGCGCGACGCGGAATATCGCCCTATCTACACCGATACACTGACGCTGGATATGGGGACGATTGTGCCTGCGATCTCCGGGCCAAAACGCCCGCAGGATTTCGTACCACTAACCGAAGGGGGCGCGGCGTTCCGCCGGGAGATGGAGGAGACCTTCAAGCGCCCCTTGGGCAAAGGGGTGGCCGTGGCGGGCGAAGACTACACGATGGAATCGGGCAAAGTTGTGATCGCCTCGATCACCTCCTGCACCAACACGTCCAATCCTTATGTGATGATAGGGGCCGGGCTTGTGGCGCGCAAAGCACGCGCGCTCGGTCTGGATCGCAAGCCTTGGGTGAAGACCTCGCTGGCGCCGGGTAGCCAAGTGGTGTCGGCCTATCTGGAAGCGGCCGGGCTGCAAGAGGATTTGGACGCGATCGGGTTCAACCTGGTGGGCTATGGCTGCACGACCTGCATCGGCAATTCCGGCCCCATCCAGAAAGAGATTTCCGAGGCGATTGCCGAGGGCGATCTGGTTGCGACCTCCGTTCTATCGGGCAATCGCAACTTTGAAGGGCGGATCAGCCCGGATGTGCGCGCCAATTACCTGGCCTCCCCGCCGCTGGTGGTGGCTTACGCGCTGGCGGGCACGCTGGACATCAACCTGGCGGAGGATGCGATTGGGCAGGACAAGGACGGAAATGACGTGTTCCTCAAAGACCTTTGGCCTAGCTCCCAAGAAGTGGCGGAGCTGGTCGAGCAGACTGTGACCCGCGCCGCGTTTCAGGAGAAATATGCAGAAGTCTTCACGGGCGACGAGAAATGGCAGAGCGTGGAAACCACAGACAGCCAGACCTATGACTGGCCTGCAACCTCGACCTATGTGCAAAACCCGCCCTATTTCCAAGGTATGGGCGCGGAGCCGGGTGTGATTTCGAATGTGAAAGGAGCCAAAGTGCTGGCGCTTCTGGGCGACATGATCACCACCGACCACATCTCGCCTGCCGGCGCGTTCAAGGAATCGACGCCTGCCGGAAAATACCTGATCGATCGGCAGGTGCAGCCACGGGAGTTCAACTCCTACGGATCACGACGCGGCAACCACGAGATCATGATGCGTGGGACCTTTGCCAATATTCGGATCAAGAATGAAATGCTGGACGGTGTCGAAGGCGGTTACACCAAAGGCCCCGATGGTGATCAAATGTCTATCTTTGATGCGGCGATGGCGCATTTGGAAAACGGCACGCCCTTGGTGATCTTTGGTGGCGCGCAATATGGGGCGGGCTCGTCGCGTGACTGGGCTGCGAAGGGGACCGCGCTTTTGGGCGTGAAGGCGGTGATTGCGGAGAGCTTTGAGCGCATCCACCGTTCCAACCTAGTGGGCATGGGCGTGATCCCGTTTGAGTTTACTGGCGGTGACACGCGTAAAACGCTGGGGCTGACTGGCGAGGAGACGGTGAGCATCACCGGGCTGGAAGGCGATCTGCAGCCCCTCTCAGAAGTGCCGTGCGAGATCGTGATGGGCGATGGCAGCGTCAAAAACATCATGCTGAAATGCCGGATCGATACCGCGATCGAGAAAGAATATATCGAACATGGCGGCGTGTTGCATTACGTGCTGCGTGATCTGGCGGCGGCGTGAGGAGTGTGACCGAAAGGCGCGCGCCCGACGGCGCGCCCATGAGGCTTGAGGGTGGGGGCTCTGCCCCCGGCTACGCCTCCCCCGGGATATTTTTGAAACAATGAAGGGCTTTCCGGACCTTCCACCTTTGTGGCTTGTGCTGGGCCTTGTGTTGAACTGGGGCCTCGCACGCGCGCTCCCTGGGTTTGATCCGGGCGATTTTGGGCGGTTGGCAAGTTGGGTGTTGATTGGAGCGGGGCTTGGCCTGATTGGTTGGGCCGCGATCTGGTTTTGGCGGCGCAAGACCACGATCGAGCCGCATCATGAGGCGCAACACTTGATTATAGAAGGCCCGTTCCGCTTCAGCCGCAACCCGATTTACCTCGCCATGGTTGTGATTTTGCTTGGCGCGGTGATCGGTCGCGGCCAGCCCTTGGGGCTTATGCTGGTTGTGGGCTTATGGTTTGTCTTGGACCGTCGCTTTGCCCGACCGGAGGAGGACGGGCTGCGCGCCAGTTTCGGGGAGGAAGCCGAGCGTTATATCGACGGCACAAAGCGTTGGATATGACATTTTCTCGCGAAGGCTTGATTGGTATCTGTTGCTCCGCTGCGATAGGTGTTTGTCGAACGTAGGAATAGGAAAAATGATGCGCAAGCTGCTGACACATGCATTGGCCGGGTTCCTGGCGCTCGCCCCGCTGGAGGGTGCGCGGGCGGATGTCGTGGTCGAGCTTTACACATCGCAAGGCTGCAGCTCCTGCCCGCCTGCCGATGCGCTGCTGGAACAGTTGGCAGCGCGCGACGATGTGATCGCCTTGTCTTTGCATGTAGATTACTGGGATTATCTGGGCTGGCAGGATGCGTTTGCAAACCCGGCCTTTACTAAGAGGCAACGCGGATATGCGGCGCGCGCCGGGTCTTCCATGATTTACACCCCGCAGATGGTGATTGGTGGGCGCGACCATATCGTCGGCACCAAGGGTATGGAGCTATCTGATCTTATTGCGAAACATAGCGCGCAGGCTGCGCCTGTGACTTTGACGCTCGATCGTGCGGAAAACAGGTTGCGCGTCGGGGCTGATATATCCGCGCCACCAACCGGCGAACTCGCAGTCTTCCTTGTGCATTACAGCCCGTCTGAAACCGTGAAGATCAAACGCGGTGAGAATGCGGGTCGTGAGCTGACCTATCACAACGTGGTCACCAATTGGACGCTGCTAACGACCTGGGATGGGGCCGAGCCCTTGGCACTTGAGACCGAACTGGCCAGCGAAAACCCTGGTGTCGTGATCGTGCAGGATGGACGCGTTGGCCCTGTACTGGCAGCGCAGAAAATCGACTAGCGGCCAAACAGGCTTTGACGCCACTCTTCCTGCTCGGGCTTCCAGCGACGATGGATCCAGAACCATTGATCCATGTTTTGCCGCACCAGCGCTTCCAATGAGTCGTTGAGCGCCTGTGTCATTTCCGCTGGCGTCGAATGCGGGATGGGGGCTTCGCATATCACCTCGAAATCGAGCCCGTTGGCCTGCCGAATGCCGTAGGTTGGCACCACCAGCGCATCATATTTTAAAGCAAGCTCGGCCGCTGACAGTGCAGTTGGCGCAGGTTTGCCAAAGAAAGTAAGCGACGCCCCGTCGCGCATGTATTGATCGATCAGAAAGCCGCCCATATTGCCCGCGCGTAAGAATTTCAAAAGAGCCGATAGGCCGCGGCGGCCGCGAGGGAAGACCGGTGTGCCGATCTTTGAAATCGCGGCCACGTAGTGATCATTGAAATAGCCATTGTTCATTTCGCGGTAGAGCGCGCCGACGTTGAAGCCCTTTGCAATCAAAGCTGCGCGCGGGGCGTCGTAATTCCCAAAATGACCTGTCACGAGGATCACCGGTCGCTTTTGCGCGTGCGCCTCCTCCAGTGCTGCGACGCCGGGGCCAGTCAGCGGGGCATTGGCGAAGCGTTTGGTGAAGCCCGCGCCGGAGTAGATTTCGATCAGCGTCCGACCCGCATTGTCCGGCACTGCTCGCATCAGTCTTTTGACCTCGGTCTCGGGTAGGTCGGGGCAGGTATAGGCGAGATTTTCTTTCACACGGGCGCTGTAGCCCGCCAAAGGGGCCACGAGGCGCGACACAATCCAGCCCGCCATGGGGACCCGAAATCGGTATGGCACAAGCATGGCGGTGCCGATCAAAGCGCGGATCGCAAGGTTGATGGCGTAGTCGCGCCACCCTCTGCGCCCCGCCGCTGTTTTGCCCAATGCCATGTTTGCCGGTCATCCCGCACTTCACCTTCAGCGCAGAGACATAAATCCGCTAGGGCTGTTTGGCCAGCCCCGTGCCGATCATGCTGTCGCGCGTGACGAGCTCTGCCAAGGCCTCCTGCGTCCAGCCGTCGGTGCCTTTGGGCCGTGCGGGCAGAACGATGTAGCGCATGTCGGCGGTGCTGTCATGGACGCGGCAGGTGACGTTGTCTGGCAATTCGACCCCAAACTCAGCCAGGACCTTGCGCGGCTCCTTCACCGTGCGGGAGCGGTATTCGCGGGTCTTGTACCAATCTGGCGGCAACCCCAGCAGGTTGCGCGGGTAGCAGCTGCACAGCGTGCAGACGATAACGTTGTGAACGTCCTGAGTGTTTTCCACCGCGACAAGGTTCATCGGGCCGATGTCGAAGCCCATCTCGCGTGTGGCGTTTGTCGCATCGGCCAAAAGTGCGGCGCGAAACTCGGGCTCGTCCCAGGCGCGGGCAACCACCCGTGCACCATGAGATGGATTGCGCGCATCCATTGCATCGATTTGGGCGGCGACCTCGGCGGCCGTGACCTCCCCCTTTTCAATCATCAACTCGCGTACGGCGATCTCCATCACCTGCCAATAGCTCAGGGGCGCGTCATTGTCGGACCGGTAGGGGTGGCCCGAGGGGGATAGATGGTCGTGATGGTCATGCGGCATGAGCGGCCTCAATCCAGTGTTCGTAAATCTCTGCGTCCAGCGTGTCTTCTGGGTGCTCAGCGCCGTCGCCCCAAATTTCCGCCATCGAAAAACGCACGCGGTAGAGCGGTTTTTCTGGGGCAGGGAGCATGTAGGCGCGCTGTTCGGGGTTTTCATAAGGGCCCAGGACCCGCTCGATTACACCGGTTTTGCCGCGTAGGTAGTGTGGCGTGCGGACATGACCCGGCGGTTGCAATGCGCGGATGCGAACGGTTTGGCCCGGCTCATACATCTTGCGCGGCTCCGTAGGTCTCACCGCGGGTGCGGACCTCTTCCATTTTGGAGCCGAGCTCTTCCAGCGAATAGACGCCGGCCTCGATCAGGTTTTGATTGATGGAGGCGATCCAGCGCTCGTAGTAGCTCATGTCTTCAAAAGCCTGCTCGCCCATATCTTCCAAGGCTCGGCGCAGCCCGTCGACGGTGAAATGGCCGCGCGCAGCGCCTAGGATCATCAGCGCGTCAACACGTTTTTCCCATAAGGCGAAATCGTGTTGGTCGGTCGGTACAGGGCCCGCGGCGTCGCCGCCCATGTCGTGCCAACGTCTTTCTGGTGTATCTGTCATGTCTACAGGCTAGGTCGCCGATTTCTGCTGTGCAAGCATCTCGATCTGGCCGCGAAGACCTTCGAGCGGGTAGCCTGCTTTGGTGAGCGCATCCATGATATCATCAGTCGGCATCTCGCCCGCTTGCGACAATGCCCAGAGAATGGCGGACCGGGTGCCGGAGGCGCAATAGGCCAAGACCTTTCCGTCCACCTTCTGCGCCGTGATGTGCTCCAGCGTCAGCTGGCCAGAGACGAGCGGGTTGTCCGTCCACCCTATGCCGGCGGCCTCCACGGCTGTTTTGATCGCATCAGGCGCGTCTTCTGGCGCGCTTTCAAATGCAGGGCGGTTGCAGATCACATGGGTGAAGCCAGCCTCCGCCAACACAGCGACCTCGGCCACGGTGATTTGAGGGGAGACTGCGAAATCGGGGGAGAGGGGTCTGATATCCATGACCCTACCTAACGCTCTGAAACCGTGCTGTCACCCGGGGCTGGGCGATCATGGCCGCAACCATTGCGGCAAAGAATATGCCGCCTTGCCAGCCGCCAAAGCTGAGCGACGCCATTGCAGGTCCGGGGCAAAGCCCTGAAAGCCCCCAGCCGACCCCAAAAAGGCCGGAGCCAATGGCGAGCTGAGGCGTAATCTTTGCATCCGGGCGGTCGGGAAAGGCCCCGCCCAGGAGCGCTGCCTTGCGCTTGGCGGCGATGCGCCAGGCCATAGCCATGGGCAGAATGGCCCCGCCCAAAACAAAGGCGAGCGTCGGATCCCAGTCGCCTAACAGATCGAGCCACCCTTGCACTTTGCGTGTGTCCGTCATGCCAGAAAGCAGCAGCCCCATGCCAAAGAGCGCGCCGGTGAAAAGTGAAACGACCCCGCGCATCAGATCAGCCCCAGAATGTGGCGCGCGAGCGCGACTGTCGCGAAGCCTGCGCCGAGGTAGATTAGTGTCGCCCCGATGCCGCGTATCGACAGGCGGGAGATACCGCAGACGCCGTGGCCCGAGGTGCAGCCATTGGCTAGTCGCGTGCCGAAACCCACGCAAAGGCCTGCGACAATCAGAACGACGATGTTGGAGGTCAGGTAAGTCGGTGGCGCGGTAAAAGTGATGTTGTATAGCAGCGGCGCGCCGATCAAACCCGCCAGAAAAAGCAGTGAGTGGGTTCGGGTGCTGCCGCTTTGTGAGCCGTCGACGACGCCGCCAATGAGCCCTGACGCGCCCATGATGCGCCCGTTCAAAAGCAGAAACAGCGCCGCTGCGCTGCCAATCATGAGGCCGCCGATCAGCCCCCAAACCCATTCGATTGGCATTTTTGGTGTCTCCTAATTGGTGCGAGCCGCGCGTCTTTTTGCAGCCAAAAACTGCATGCGACAGTATGCAATTTCAAAGGCCTTGCTGCGGGTGCGAGAAAGTTAACCCTATGATGCAAAAATAAGCAAAAAACAGCCCAAAAGGTTAATTTAGTCCCGATTTCCAGCCCGGTTTGCCGGGTTTGACTGGAAATCGCTATTTCTGGGACCGGTGCCGTGCTACGATTTGACTGTAGCCAAATGATTTTATCTGGGAGGATTGAATGACCAAATTAAACCCGGCCGAGCTGGACTTTGCCTTGCGCACGTTGATCGACAATCCCGAGAAACTGGACGAGGTCAAAGAGAAAATCCAATCCGGCCAACAGGCGCATCCCGCGCGCTCCCGCGCGTCCGAAATGCACAATGACGACTACGACGACATGTTCGATAACCTGCCGGTGTAACCGGACGGCTTCTACATCTTTTCCTGAGTATATTTTTTGAGCTCCGCGCGCGCGACCTGCCTGCGCTGCACCGCATCGGGGCCGTCAGCGAGACGTAGCGTTCTGAGATGGGCCCATTGGCGCGCCAAGGGCGTGTCTTGGCTGATGCCTTGTGCGCCAAACATTTGGACGGCCTGGTCGGTGATCTCCAGCGCGACGCGCGGTGCCTCAACCTTGACCTGGCTGATCCAGGGTGCGGCCGCACGGGCGTCGCCTTGATCCATCATCCAAGCGGCTTTCAGGCATAAAAGGCGTGCCTGCTCGATCTGCATGCGGGCGTTGGCGATATAGTCATAGTTACCGCCGAGCTGAGCAAGCGGTTTACCAAAGGCCTCCCGCGCGAGGGAGCGTTTGCACATCAGCTCCAGCGCCCGCTCAGCCATCCCGATGGCGCGCATGCAATGGTGGATCCGACCGGGGCCCAACCGACCTTGCGCAATCTCAAACCCGCGGCCTTCGCCAAGAAGCATGTTTTTCGCAGGCACCCGAACGTCCGTAAAACGGATATGCATATGCCCATGCGGCGCCTCGTCATCGCCGTAAACCTGCATGGCGCGCAGCTTTTCAATGCCAGGCGTGTCGGAGGGCACGACGATCATTGAATGCTGCTGGTGGCGGGGGCCATCCGTGGCTGTGCGCACCATGACAATATAGACAGCGCAGCGCGGATCGCCGGCACCCGTGGCCCACCATTTTTCGCCATTGAGTATGTAGTGATCCCCGTCGCGGCGACAGGCGAGGGAGATATTCGTTGCATCCGATGAAGCCACCTGTGGCTCAGTCATCAGATAGGCAGATCGGATTTTACCCTCAAGCAGTGGCTCGAGCCATTGGGCCTGCATCTCGGGCGTTCCGTATTTCTGGAAGACCTCCATATTGCCTGTGTCCGGCGCGTTGCAATTGAAGGTCTCCGGCGCCAGATGGGCCTTGCCCATTTCCTCGGCCAGATAGGCGTAGTCCACAGTCGACAGCTTGTGGCCTGTCTCAGATGACCACAGGTTCCACAGCCCCGCCGCGCGTGCCTTGGCCTTCAGGCTCTCGATGATCTCGGACTGGCGCGGCGTGAATGACCAGCGGTCGCCGATCTCGACCTCATCGAAATAGGGGGTGTCCATCGGCGCGATCGCGTCGCGCACCATACCGGCCACGGCCTCACGAATAGGTGCCAGTCTTTCGTTTGGTCCGAGGATCATGCGCGTACCTCCGCTCAGTTCACTGCGGGGAAGGTCATGGCGCAAAGCGCGCTTGTCAATCCTGTGCGCGAGAGTAAGGTCAGCGCCATGGGCGATATCGAGTTAAATGACATCTCCGCGTTCCTGTCCCATCACGCGCCCGAGCTGCCGCCTGTTACGGCGCTCGAAAAGTTTCCGACGGGCCAGTCGAACCCGACATACAAGCTTGTTTGCGGCGATCAGGCTTTCGTGCTGCGCGCCAAACCGTCCGGGCAGCTGCTCAAATCGGCCCATTTGGTGGAGCGGGAATACTGGGTGATGCGCGCGCTGGGTGAAAGCGCGGTGCCAGTGCCACGTATGATCGCACTGGCCGAGGATGAAACCTCGCCCATTGGGCGCGCATTTTTTGTGATGGAGATGGTCGAGGGGCGTATCTTTTGGGACCCGGCCACGCCGGAGCTATCCCTGAGCGAGCGCAGCGCAGTCTATGACGAGATGAACCGCGTATTGACTGCCCTGCATGAAGTGGATGTTGATGCAGCTGGGCTCACAGATTTTGGCAAGCCGGGCAATTACTTCGCGCGCCAGACGGACCGGTGGTCAAAGCAATATCTCGCCTCCCGCACAGATCCGAGTGCACAAATGGACCGGCTTATGGATTGGCTCGAGCAGAATATGCCTGAGGATGACGGGCAGGTGGCGTTGGTGCATGGCGATTTCCGGCTCGACAACATGATTTTTGCCCCGGATGAACCCAAGGTGCTGGCGCTGCTGGATTGGGAGCTGAGCACGCTTGGCCACCCGCTGGCCGACCTTGCTTATCAGTGCATGCAATGGCGGTTGCCGCATGATGGCGGTATGCGTGGGCTCGGGGGGCTCGACCGCGCCGCGCTTGGTCTGCCTGACGAGGAGGGCTATGTGGCGCGATATTGTGCGCGCCGCGGTATCGTGCCGCCTGAGAACTGGTCGTTTTACCTCGCTTTTGCCTTCTTCAGGCTGGCGGCCATCCTTGAAGGCGTGGTGCGGCGCGCCAAGGATGGGAACGCCTCCAACCCGGAAACCGCCCGAACATACTCAGCCGCGATCCCCGTATTGGCGGCGGAAGCCAACCGCATCACGCAGGGAGCGCCGTCATGAACCACCCCGTCAGGTTGGAGCGCCGCAAAGCCTTGGCCGTAATTGTTATCGACAACCCGCCGGTAAATGCGCTGAGCCACAGCGTGAGGCTTGGCATTCTGGGCGCGCTTGAGGCGGCGCTGCAAGACACCTCCGTCACCCGTATCATTTTGGCTGCCAAGGGCCGGACTTTCCCGGCAGGTGCGGATATAAAGGAGTTTGACCAGCCGTCGCGCGCGCCGTCTTTGGGGGATCTATGCGATATCATAGAGCTGTCACCGAAGCCGGTCGTTGCCGCGCTCCACGGTCAGGTTTTGGGGGGCGGGCTGGAGCTTGCCATGGCCGCGCATTACCGCGTTGCCGCGCCAAATACGCAGCTGGGTTTGCCCGAGATCAAACTGGGTTTACTGCCTGGCGCAGGCGGCACGCAACGCGCTCCCCGGCTGATTGGCGCGCGAGACGCTTTGGGCATGATGCTGACGGGCACACCCATTAGCGCGGAACGTGCAGAGCCACTTGGCCTGATTGATGGGATTGTAGACGGCGATTTGCTGCAAATGGTTGAGCGCCTGGCCCTCGAATTGGATCAGCCGCGCCCGACGCGCGAACTGCGACACCGTCTTTCAGATGGTGCCGCCTTCATGTCGGCTACGGCGAATGTGCGGGCGGGACTGGCGCCGGGCGACATTGCCGCGACGCGCATCGTAGAATGCGTCGAGGCGGCACTTCTTGTGCCCTTCGATGCCGCGCTGGAGATGGAGCAACAGGCCTTTTCCGATTGTCTGACATCGGAGGCTTCCGCCGGGATGCGCCATGCCTTTTTCGCCGAGCGCCGCGCGCAAAAGCTGACCATTCCGACAAATATGGATGCGCGCCAGATTGGGCATGTCGCTGTGGTCGGCGACGGGCAATTTAGCGATGCGATTGCGCTCTCGGCGCTGAACGCGGGCGTGAAGGTCACGCTCCTTGGCGCAAATGAGGCCAGCGTGACAGCGACGCTGGACCGGATTGGGGAGTATTACCTGCAAGAGGCCAAAGCCGGTCGCATCTCTCAGGAACAAGGCGCGCAGGCCCTGTCGGACCTCACACTAACCACAAAGGTATCGGCGCTCGCAGAGGCTGATTTTATTTTGGAAGGCCTTGGCGATGGCGGGCCACCCATGAACATGGTCATGCGCAAGATTGGGCAGGTTGCGAAGGCCGGCGCGGTACTTTGCGCCAACCGCGCTACCGTTTCCGCAAAGCTGGTGGGCGCTCTGACGGGGCGGCCGCAGGATACGATATTGATGCATTTCTTTGCCCCGATGGGCCGGCTGAACGTGGTTGAGCTTGGCCGGGGCGTGCCTTGTGATGCGCGTGCGCTCGCGGGGGCGCATCTTTTTGCCAAACGGCTTGGCATGATGCCGGTGCGCATGCGGGGTCGGGAAGGGTTGATCGGGACCCGACTGCTTTCGGCCTATTTGGACGCCGCTGACGCGTTTTTGTTGAAAGGCGCGAGCCCGGAACAGGTAGATCGCGCGATGCTGGAATTTGGCATGCCGGAGGGGCCTTATCAGATGCAGGACCGCCTTTCATTGGTGGCGGCCCAGAAAATGAGGCTTCGTGGCACGAAGCCGATTCTGCGTTTGCAAGAGCGTATGGTGGAGGCGGGGTGCGTCGGCATGAGTGTCGGGCAGGGCTTCTATATCTATGGGCAGAACGCGCAAGACAATCGCCTGAACGAAGAAGTCATGCGCCTTTTGTTGGCTGAACGGCGCGAGAAAAATGTGACGGAAACACCTTCCAGTATGCGCGAAATCCAAAACACGCTCGTCGCTGCGATGGCGAATGCGGGGGCGGCCTTGCTGGAGGCCAAGACGGTCTCTGTTCCCAGCGATATTGACGCCGTGATGCTTCATGGGATGGGATTCCCACGCGCGAAGGGCGGGCCCATGTATCAGGCTGATCGGCAAGGCGCGTTCCGGACCCTCGGCCATCTTGAGCAGCTTTACTCGGTCGTGCCCGGGTTTTGCACCATCTCACCTTTGCTGCGTAAAAAGGCGGCGGAACGCGAAGAATTCGCAAGTTGATCGTTGGCACCGGCGGAAAATGGAACCGCAATGCGGGATGTGGCTTGACCGGTCGAGGATTCTGACGTTTGAATACGTATTCAGTGTTTAACATGCGCCGTAGGGCGTTGATAAAACCTTGCGCGGCTGGTCTGCTCGACTGGCGACTACTTAGGGAGAGAACTATGAAAGATTTCACAACGGCATTGCTAAGCGGTGTGGCCGCTCTGGCATTCGCCTCTTCGGCAATGGCAGATGGGCATGGCTGCTCGGTTACCTCGGGCTCGGTGCGCATTCTGGGCAACGAGTTTCCTGCCATCCAAACGATTGCAGCTAAAGCGCAAGAGTGTGTCTCGGGTGACGCGACTTTCGCGTCGAACCTGACCAAGGATCACCGGGATATCCAAGTGGCGGCGCTGACGCCAAACCCGGCAGAATACACCTCCGCCATTGTGGCCAATGGGTCGATCGTGCCGCTGATGAACGATGGGCTGATCCGGCCGCTGGACGATCTGGTCGCCAAACACGCGCCCGACTTTCCCAAAAGCCAGCTGATCACCATCAACGGTCAGATAATGGCCGTGGCCTTCATGGCCAATGCGCAGCACCTGTTCTACCGTGAGGACATCCTAGCCGAGGCCGGCGTTGAGGTCCCCACCAGTTACGAAGACGTCCTGGCCGCCGCAAAGGCGATCAAGGATAAAGGCCTTTTGGAATACCCGCTGTCGGGCACCTATAAGGCCGGTTGGAACCTCGGCGAGGAATTCGTCAACATGTATATGGGAACCGGGGCCTCCATGTTCGAAGAGGGCACCGCGAGTCCCGCCATCAACAATGAGAACGGCATCGCTGCGCTCAACATGATGAAGGCGCTCAGCGAATATATGAACCCCGACTTTCTGACCTACGACTCCAACGCCGCTGCGGCGGAGTGGGAAGCCGGCAATGTCGCCATCATGAACATGTGGGGTTCCCGTGCGGGGCCAGTGACCGATGACGAAGGCTCTACGCCCGAAATCGTCGCCGCTACCAAATTTGCCGCCGCCCCAACCCTTGGCGAAGGCCCAGAGCTGGCCACAACGCTGTGGTGGGACGGGTTCACCATCGCGGCCAATATCTCGGATGAGGACGCCGAAGCGACCTTTATTGCCTTGATGAACGGCATCAATGACGCGACCGCAAACGCCAATCCGGAACAGGCGGTCTGGTTGTCGCCCGGCTACAAACCAAGCCCGGCTGCTGCTGGCGTCTTCGCCTCCGCTTCCGCCACACCATACCCAATGGTGCCTTACGGCGGCCTGATGCACACCGCGCTTGGTGCCGAGCTGACAGAGTTCATGCAAGGCAATGAATCCGCTGAACAGGCGCTGGCCGATGTCGAGGCCGCCTACACTGCCGCCGCAAAAGAAGCGGGCTTCATCCAGTAAGCGGGCGCAGATATCAAAGGGCAGGGGCCGCCAAAGTGCGGCCCGGCCCACCAGATTAAGGACTTTTCCACGCGACATGGGGGTGCGAGATGAAGCACAAGACGTTTCTTTGGTTCATGCTGCCCTCGGGCTTTGCGATGCTCCTGTTCATTGCGTTGCCGATCATGTCGGTGCTGGTCCAGTCGCTGTATATTGAGCATGAAAAGGTCCTGATCGAGGTCGAAAACTGCGTGCCGCTGGGCGGCTGCACCAAAGAAACCGTCGTCGATACTGAGGCCGCCGCTCGGCTGAAGGCCGAACAGCCACTAGGCCAATTCAACGGGTTTGGCACCTATACCAATCGCAACCACCTCGCGACTGCCGAAATTGCTGGGTTCTGGCGTAGTACCAACAGCTGGGCCGAATTCGGCAAACAGGTCTACGGGCTGCCCTTCTACAAGGCGTTGGCCTTCACGCTGACCTACACGTTCCTCGTCACGCCGATGGTCATCATCCTGGGCTTTTGCATCGCGCTTGCGGTCAACGCCTTGCCGCGCATGTTCAAGGGGCTGGCGATCTTCTTTTCACTGCTTCCGATGATGGTAACGCCGCTGGTCGGCTCGCTGATCCTTTATTGGATGATCGACAGCCGCGGCGTATTGGGTCAGACGCTGCAGGTGATCATGGCCGATCCGGACCTGTCACTCAGGGCCAGCCCGGTGCTGACGTGGATTATGCTGATGGTTTACGGGACATGGTCTTCTGCCCCCTTCGCCTTCGTGGTCTTTTACGCCGGGCTGCAGACCGTGCCGGAGGACACGTTGGAAAGTGCAATGATCGATGGCGCCTCGCGATGGGAGCGGGTGCGCTACGTCGTCATCCCCTATCTGATGCCGCTGGTAACGTTTATTGCGCTCATTCAGCTGATGGACAACTTCAGGGTGTTCGAGCCGATTGTCGGCTTCTCGGCGGAGGCCTCGGCCACGTCGCTCAGTTGGATCATCTACAATGATCTGCGCGGCGAGTTCCAACTCTTTGGTTCGGCAGCTGCAACGTCGATGCTGACCATTCTCGGTGTAGCGGTGTTGCTGACGCCAGTGCTGATCCGGACATGGCGCGATTTCAAGGGAGCAAAATCATGAGCGAAGCACTCGCAACAAGGCGCTCCCTTCCGTTACGGGCGCTGCTGATGGGGTTCTTGTTCCTTTGGTTGATAGCTGCGGCCTTCCCCTTCTTCTGGACGCTCTGGGGCAGCTTTAAGGTCCAGTCGGACTTCTTCTCGATCCAGGACTGGCGCAACGCGCTTTGGGGGACCCGTACGGTGATCGAGACAGGAGGGGCGTTTACCGGCGCGGGTTACGAGGGAGCCTGGATACAAGAGGGCTTCGGCAGGGCGGTGTTTAACACTCTGATCGTCACCGTCTGCGTCACTGCCATATCACTGACCTTCGGCACGCTGGGCGGCTATGCACTCAGCCGGTCGAGCTACAATTACACCTTTTGGATCCTGATGGTGGCGCTGGTTTTCCGGGCCATGCCGCATATCACGCTGGTCTCGGGCTACTTGCTGCCCTTCTTCGAGCTGAATATTTGGGGTTATCTGTCTACCTCTATCGTGGTGCTGGTCGCGATCAATCAGCCATTTACGATATGGATGCTTCGGTCGTTTTTCATGAACATCCCCAAGGATCTGGATGAATCCGCCATGGTCGACGGCTGCACCCGGTTTCAGGCCTTCCGCTACGTGATTATCCCGGTGATGTGGCCCGGCGTGATCACGACGGGGCTGTTTTCCTTCCTGCTTGCCTACAACGACTTCGCTGTCACAGCGATGCTGCTTTCAAAGGAAAATCAAACGATGATTCCCAAGATTGCCAGCTTCCTTGGTTCCACCCAACAGGAAGGCAACGTGATGTTCGCTGTCGCCGCCGTGGTATCGGCAACTGCGCCGCTCTTTGTGCTGGTGCTCTTCTTCCAACGTCAAATTGTCAGCGGCTTGACCGCAGGCGCCGTGAAAGGCTGATCGAGATGGCTGAAATCAAGCTTAAGAACGTCAACAAGCGCTGGGGCAGCTTTGTCGGGGTGAAGGATTTTGACCTGACGATCCCGGACAAGGAGTTCCTGGTGCTGCTGGGCCCCTCAGGCTGCGGCAAGACCACGACGATGCGGATGATTGCCGGGCTGGAAGACCCAACCGAGGGCGAGATCTGGATCGGCGACAAGATGGTTAACAATGTGGAGCCCAAAGATCGCGACATCTCGATGGTGTTCCAGTCCTACGGGCTTTACCCGAACATGACCGTTTACGAGAACATCCGCTTCCCGCTGAAAGTGCGTAAGGTGCCGGAAGCCGAACATCACGACCGGGTCATGCGGGCGTCGGCCATGGTGGAACTGGATGATTTCCTGGATCGCAAACCTGCCGCTCTGTCAGGCGGGCAGAGGCAGCGTGTGGCGCTTGCGCGCGCCATCGTGCGCAAGGCGCAGGTGTTCCTGATGGATGAGCCGCTGTCGAACTTGGACGCCAAACTGCGGGTCTCGACGCGGGCGCAGATCAAGAACCTCAGCCATGAGCTGCAGGCGACGACAATCTACGTGACTCACGATCAGATCGAGGCGATGACCTTGGCGGACCGCGTTGTGGTGATGGAGAGGGGCATTGTGCAACAAGTGGGTACGCCCACCGATATCTATGACAATCCCGCCAATACTTTTGTGGCGAGCTTTATCGGTAACCCGGCTATGAACCTCGTGGACGGGGAGCTGAAGGCCGGCACGTTCACTGCGCCTAATATGACGGTCAGCGGGCTCTCAGGCCGCGACGGGCCGGTGACGCTGGGATACCGTGCGGAAGACGCTGCGGTCGCCCAGAGTGCCGACGGTGCGCAGATCACAGCGCCTGTCTATTCTATGGAGCTATTGGGCGATGCCACGATGGTCACGGTGCGCTCTGGTGGGGCCATGCTTGCGGTGAAAGCGGACAAGGATTTTCGCGCAGAGATTGGTGACAGCTTCTCCGCGACTGTACCGGCGGAAATTTGCCACCTCTTCGATAAGGCAACCGGGGCGCGGCTCTAGGCTTATGCGCTACACAATACAAAATTTGAGAATCACTGGTCCCAGTTTGTGGGGCTAGAGGGCTAATTGTTGACTTAATCGAAACAGTAATTTATGCGTTAAGCTATTGTTTCCAATAGGGAAACAGAATTCATGATTGATCTGTGTTTGATCTGTGACAGTGACGCAACGTCCGCGTTAACCTTTGATTCGGCGATTTTTTTGAAAATCTTTTAAAAACAGATAGTTAAGAATTTTCGAATCTCACGAAGTGCAAAAAGGTTAAAAAAACCTTTCCGTTCCCCCTAAAGCTTCGCGGCCGTTTCGGCAAAACCTTGCTCACTGCTACTCTGTAGGGGGATTTGAAATGAGATTTTTAAACAGAGAGTTAGAGAGTTCTAAGACGTATTGGCTGCCTGTACGCGCACCACATATACGGATCGCTGTGCCTGCACTCTTCGATGATGTGAAGCGCAGACCCGCCAAGAAGAAGGCGCCTAACCCGGCGCATTGCGAGTTACTGGATACCTTTCAGCGCGACATGGACGGCCTGATGCCGCTTCCGGTTTCACGTAGGAAGGCAATGAAACGTTGAGCAGTGCGGGGCGACGTGCGCGGTTGCGTGTCGTCCCGTTGCTTTCACTTCAGCATAATTCTCAGCAGCTCGGCGAAAATCAGCACCGAGGAGAATACGACGCCTGAGGAAATCAGCGTTGAATATGTCATAGGGTTTTCCAAACTCGTTACACACACACATGCTGGCGTACAACACTTGCCAACACTTGATTAATGCCATCTTATAAGTCTGATTGTAAACGATATCTCGGGCTATTCGATGCAGACAGTGCGTTCTTAAATTGGAAACAGTTCGGCTGCGTTATTGATATTGGCCGGCGGTTATGAACTCCCCAAAACTTTCGCACCAGATGACAACCGTAGAATAGGCGCCGACGTCGATCCCTGCAGGAACGTCTATCAAGAAACCGTCGAACGTTTTAATATCGCCGATCAAAGCAGCCTCGGCTTTAAGCGGATTGAATTCGTCCTCATGCTCTACAAACCTATTGGTGAGGTAGAGTTTGTAGTCGGGCCCGGGTGCAAGCGCGCCCTCATGAACAATCCGCGTTGGTGTCACACTGATCCGGCCCTCTCCCCAATGCAGCAGGTCGCTGCCCCGCAGGTCGCGGGTCAAATCGGTGGTGAAGAGTGCGTCACGCGCGCTTTCCTCAAGAATGGCCGCATCCGGCGCATCGGGCGCTGTCAGGATCGGCAACAGATAAATCCCGAGGGCAAAACCTGTCACCAACGCGGCGCTGTGTGTCGTTATGGCAAGTAACACCCGTTTCATGTATATCTCCCTCTTGCACCTCATTAGCGCTTACGTAGGGGAAACTCCATGCTCCTGCACAATTGCCTTGCGCCCTCTAGATCGAAACCTATTTTCCGCGAAATGATTATTCGTCCCGTTAAATCCTCCGACCACCAAGCGCTCTGGGATATTGTGCGCCCGGTCTTTCGCGCGGGCGAGACCTATGCGGTAAAGCGCGACATCAGTCGCTCGGCCGCGCTCAACATGTGGTGCAGCGCGCCGCGCGCGACATATGTGGCCGAGGAGCAGGGAAGGCTCTTAGGGACTTACTACATCAAAACAAACGCGCAGGGCGGCGGGTCGCATGTGTGCAATTGTGGCTACGTGACGGCGGAGGCCGCGCAAGGGCGCGGCGTGGCCCGTGCCATGTGCCTGCGCTCCCAGGAGCAGGCAATCAAGCTCGGCTATAAAGCGATGCAGTATAATATGGTGCTTGCAAGTAACGCCGGTGCCGTCGCCCTGTGGCATAAGTTGGGCTTCGAGACGGTTGGCGAACTGCCGCGCGTCTTTGAGCATCCCACGAAAGGCTTCGTCGACGCGTATGTGATGTATAAATGGCTGTTGCCTGACACCTCGCGGCGCGAAGCGGCTTTAGCCCAGAATGATGCCCAAAACGACGAGCATCAAGCCCAGCCCTGACACGAGCAACGCACCAAGGTTCATCGGAACCACCGATTGCAGCACGCCGCGCATTTCATCATCGCTCAAGCCTTGCTTCTTGGCCTTGTTGATTTTGGCAATACAGATAAACAACAGCGCCAGCCCTGCCACCGTGACAACAGCCCCTGCCGGGATCAAATAGCTCATGGGCAGCTCCTTTTCGAAAGGGGTGGCAATCGGCGCTTGATGCGCGGGACACTGCGATATATCCCATGGGTTCCGCCGCGTTTCAAGCTAGGGAAGAGCCCCCATGTCCGACACTTCCGACACCTCCGTCATCGACAGCACCTACCGCGTCACGGCCGATGAGCTGCGCCAGTTCGTTGAGCGTTATGAGCGCCTGGAGATGGAGAAAAAGGACCTCGCCGACCAGCAAAAAGAGGTGATGGCCGAGGCCAAAGGCCGTGGCTACGACACAAAGGTGCTGCGCAAGGTGGTCGCGCTGCGCAAGCGCGACCCGCAGGATATCTCCGAGGAAGAGGCGGTTCTGGAGCTCTATAAAGAAGCGCTTGGGATGTAGTCGTCGGCCGCACGGCCTCTATACAGGTCGCGACCCGAGCCAAGGCTCGATCAGCCGCACATTCGGCATGTTACGAATGACGTCAATATCAGCCTCATATTGCACTGTAAGTTGATCCACATCCTGTGCCGTCCAGCCGGGCAAGTCGATCTCCTGTTCGAGCGCATCGGGGCGCGCGAATTTTTCCAAGAAGGCTTCCAACACGCGCTGTCGTTGCCGGTCATTTTGCGGCGGGTGCCCCTCTAGATAGGATCGCATGCGGGCAAAGCCGCGTTTGGTCATCAACTGCGCCACGAAGTCGTCGCTGCCGTCTAGCACGGTGAATTCGTCATGGCCTGAGACCTGACGCAGCACGCGGTGCCATATGAGCGGCGTATCTTCGTTGCACCAAACGGTGATGGGGGTGTCGGGCACGACCTCTTTCAATCGAGCCAGCAGGTTTGACCAACGCAGCCTTCCGGGGTCTGTGTCCCCAAGGAATTGCGTGAAATCCTCTTCAGCAGATTTTTGAAACACGTCGGGAATGAAAGTCGCCGGGTTCGCAATGGCGATGAACAACTCCAGCTCGCAACTTGCAAAGAGGCTGCGGATACGCGGCATACGGTAGCCGGTGCCGCCATAAAACTGATTGCGGTCCACCGCGCGGCGGGCGACACCAAGAAAGGCATCATGGCTCAGAACAATGCGCTCGACTTCTTCCTCCTCGACCATGGCGTCGATCAGGGTCTGTTCGGTCTCGGGCGTGGCGGGCGCGTCTTTGAGCACCTGAAGCGCTTCGCGGATCATCGGACGATAGCGGTTGGGATCAGCGACGAGAATGCCTTGCTCAACGAGCTTGTCAGTGTTCTTTATAAGGCACCGCAGCAAGCGCCCTTCGTCGGTGCAATGCGCGCCGAGATGTAGGGCTATTTGCATGGGCTGCTCTCCGCTTTGCGCGTGTTTTTCATCTTTATGTTAAGATTCGCTGTTGGCGACGAAATGTAAAGCCTTATGGCGAAATCCACATGTCTGGACATTAATGTCTAGACATGGGCGAAACTCGATTCTAGCGTCTTTGAAAATCGAAAACCGGGAGGGTCGCCATGAAATCGCAGTATCGTGTTGTTGTCATAGGGGGTGGCGTCGTCGGCGCCTCGGTGCTCTATCACTTGGCCAAAATGGGATGGACAGACGTGGCACTTGTCGAACGCTCGGTCCTGCCGGCGGGTTCCAGCTGGCACGCGGCGGGCGGCATCCACGCGCTGAACGCCGATCCCAATATCGCACAGCTTCAGGCCTACACGATCGACCTTCTGTCGGAGATCGAGAAGGAAAGCGGCCAGAACATTGGGCTTCACATGACAGGCGGTCTGACCATGGCCGGCACGCCCGACCGGTGGGAGTGGCTGCAATCGGCTTACCGCACTTTCCAATCCATCGGCATCGAAGACTGTCGCCTTGTCACGGTTGAGGAGGCGGTTGAGCTGAACCCGATCATGTCGGGCGACGGGCTCCTCGGTGGCATGTGGGCGGACCGCGAAGGTTATATCGACACAACAGGCACAGTGCATGCCTATGCTGGTGCCGCCAAGAAACATGGAGCGGAGGTGATCGAGCATACCCGCGTGCTTGAGCTGAACCAAACGCTGCAGGGCTGGGAGGTTGTGACCGACAAAGGCACGATCACCTGCGAGCATGTGGTAAATGCGGCTGGCCTCTGGGCCAAGCAGGTGGGCCGCATGGCCGGGATCGAGCTGCCGGTCTCGCCCCTCAACCACCATTACCTGATCTCCGACACGATCCCCGCGCTTGAGGAGCTCGATTTCGAGGTGCCAATGACCGTGGACCTCGAAGGGTTCACCTATCTGCGCCAGGACCAAAAGGGTGTGCTGCTGGGTATCTATGAGATCGACCACCAGCACTGGATGATGGATGGCGCGCCCTGGGAATACGGGTTTGAGCTGCAGCAGGAAGACCCAGACCGGATCGAGAAAGAGTTGATCTTGGGCTTTGAACGCTACCCGGCCCTGCAAGATGTGGGCGTCAAAACCTGGGTCAACGGCGCTTTCACCTTCTCCCCTGACGGAAACCCGCTGGTGGGCCCCGTGCCCGGTAAGCGCGGATACTGGTCGGCCTGCGCGGTGATGGCGGGCTTCCTGCAAGGCGGCGGCGTTGGCAAGTCGCTGGCCGAGTGGATGATCCACGGGGAGCCGGAGGCCGATGTCTACGGCATGGATGTCGCCCGCTACGGCGTCTTTGCCGAAAACAAACAATATATCAAAGAGACGACCGGGCAGTTCTACTCCCGCCGCTTCGTGATGACCTATCCGAACGAGCAACTGCCTGCCGGGCGACCTCTGAAGATGGCGCCTGCTTACAGCGACATGACGGCTGCAGGCGCCCGTTGGGGACAAAGCTATGATCTTGAAGTGCCGCTATACTTCGCGCCCGAAGGGTTCGAGGAAACGCCTACGCTCAAGCGCTCCAACGCCCACGACATCGTGGCGGAGGAATGCCGCAAGGTCCGCTCCGGCGTCGGGCTGCTCGATATCACCGGATTTTCGCGGTTCGAGGTGACGGGCGCGGGGGCCGAAGCATGGCTCGCCAAAATCTTCTCCACCAAGCTGCCCAAACCCGGACGCGCGCGGCTTGCTGTGATGCTCGGCCATGACGCCCGGCTCAAGGGCGATCTAACGCTCTTCAATTGGGGTGACGGCTCTTATTGGATCATGGGCAGCTACTACCTGCGCGAATGGCATAAGCGCTGGTTTAATGATCATATGGACGAAGGGGTCCAAGTCCGCGATCTGGGGGAGGAAATGGCAGGCTTCTCCCTCGCAGGCCCCAAATCCCGCGCGGTGATCGAGAAGCTGACCGATGGCCCCGTGGGCGATCTGAGCTTCATGGGCTGCGGCCAATTCGATATCGGCATGATCCGCGCCCGCGTCGCTCGCATGTCCGTCGCGGGTGAGCTCGGCTACGAGATCAACTGCCGGATGGGCGACCACATCACGTTGCGCAAAGCACTGTTGGAAGCGGGGGCTGAGGAAGGCATCCATGAATATGGATTCAACGCGCTCCTGTCGCTTCGGCTAGAGAAGTCTTTCGGCATCTGGTCGGCCGAGTTCACCCAGGGCTACACCGCTGGCATGACTGCGATGGACCGTTGGATCGATTGGGAGCGGGAGGGCTTCATCGGCCGTGACGCCGCCATTGCGGAGCGCGACGGCAACGGCCCCGCGCAGCTACAAGTCACGCTGGAAATCGAGGCTGACGGCGCGGATGCGTCGGGCTATGAGCCGATCTGGGCGGGCGAAGACAAGGTCGGTTTCGTGACCTCCGGCGGCTATGGCCACACGGTCGACAAATCGCTCGCCATGGCGCTGGTCAATGCCGATCAGGCCAAGGAAGGCACCGAGCTGACGGTTCATGTCGTGGGCGTCGCGCGCAACGCAAAGGTCATCGCGCCGTCGCCTTATGACCCAGAAGGCAAGGCGATGCGCGGATGAGCGAGCGACGCGGACGTAGACGCGGCAGGGCGGAGGCGCATACCGCCCCCGCCGCCCGCGACGTCAATTACCGCCAGCTGAAAAACCCCTTTCCGTCAATGGAGGTGTTTTCAGCCGACGAGATCGCCAACATGCACGACACGGCGCTGCGCACGCTCGAAGAGCTGGGCATGAAAGTCTTGCTGCCCGAGGCCACGGAGATTTTCCGCAAAGGTGGCGCGCGCGTCGAGGGCGATATGGTGTTCATCGGTCGCGATATGGTCGAGGCTGCTTTAAAAACTGCGCCCAAATCCATCGACGCCCGAGCAGGCGCGCGCCATCGCGACCTGACTTTGGAGCTGGGCTCGCTCATGTTCCAACCCGGCGCAGGCGCACCGCACGCGACGGACCTCGAGCGGGGACGGCGGCCCGGAAGCGCGCGCGACTATATCGAATACACCCAGCTCAACCAGCATTTCGACGTTCTGCAAATGCTCTCACCTTCCGTCGAGCCGCAGGATGTTGAAACCCATTTGCGCCACTATTTCACGACCGAGGTGCAGCTGACCCACAGCGACAAATTCCCCTTCGTCTTCTCCCGCGGCACCCCGCAGGTGATGGACTGCTTCCAGATGATCCGCGATTTTCGCGGCCTCACCGACGCGGAATTCGCCGCCAACCCGCATTGCTACACGATCATCAACACGAACTCCCCCCGTACACTCGACATTCCGATGGCACAGGGGCTGATCGACTTTGCGCGTCACGGCCAAATGTCCATCGTGACGCCCTTCACGCTCATGGGCGCGATGGCCCCGATCACGGTCGCGGGCGCGATCACGCTTTCCCATGCGGAGGCGCTCGCCGCGATCACTCTCGTCCAGCTGGTGAAGCCCGGCGCCCCGATTTGCTATGGCACCTTTACGTCGAACGTCGACATGAAATCCGGCGCGCCTGCTTTCGGGACACCCACACATTTCCAAGCCTCACTGGCTGCGGGACAACTCGCCCGGCTCATTGGTCTGCCTTGGCGCTCCGCTGCTGGGTCTGCGTCCAACCTCAATGACGTGCAGGCGGCAAACGAAAACCAGATGGGGCTTTGAGGCTGCTTTAAAAACTGCGCCCAAATCCATCGACGCCCGAGCAGGCGCGCGCCATCGCGACCTGACTTTGGAGCTGGGCTCGCTCATGTTCCAACCCGGCGCAGGCGCACCGCACGCGACGGACCTCGAGCGGGGACGGCGGCCCGGAAGCGCGCGCGACTATATCGAATACACCCAGCTCAACCAGCATTTCGACGTTCTGCAAATGCTCTCACCTTCCGTCGAGCCGCAGGATGTTGAAACCCATTTGCGCCACTATTTCACGACCGAGGTGCAGCTGACCCACAGCGACAAATTCCCCTTCGTCTTCTCCCGCGGCACCCCGCAGGTGATGGACTGCTTCCAGATGATCCGCGATTTTCGCGGCCTCACCGACGCGGAATTCGCCGCCAACCCGCATTGCTACACGATCATCAACACGAACTCCCCCCGTACACTCGACATTCCGATGGCACAGGGGCTGATCGACTTTGCGCGTCACGGCCAAATGTCCATCGTGACGCCCTTCACGCTCATGGGCGCGATGGCCCCGATCACGGTCGCGGGCGCGATCACGCTTTCCCATGCGGAGGCGCTCGCCGCGATCACTCTCGTCCAGCTGGTGAAGCCCGGCGCCCCGATTTGCTATGGCACCTTTACGTCGAACGTCGACATGAAATCCGGCGCGCCTGCTTTCGGGACACCCACACATTTCCAAGCCTCACTGGCTGCGGGACAACTCGCCCGGCTCATTGGTCTGCCTTGGCGCTCCGCTGCTGGGTCTGCGTCCAACCTCAATGACGTGCAGGCGGCAAACGAAAACCAGATGGGGCTTTGGGGCTGCCTCATGGCAGGCGCGACCGTGGTGATCCATTCGGCGGGCTGGCTGGAAGGGGGGCTCAGCGTGTCTTACGAGAAGATCGTCACCGATGTGGAGGTGCTCAACATGGTCGCCGAGCTTTGCGCGGGCGGCAAAGCTGGCGCGGACGAGATCGGCTTCGACAACGCGCTCACCCATGTTGACCCGTCGGGGCATTTCTTCGCCTCCCCGCAAACCATGGCGCGCTACAACACCGAGTTTTACGAGCCGATCGTGCATGACTACGCCAATTACGGCACCTGGACGGAGGCGGGCGCAAAAGACGCGACCACACGCGCGACGCAAGTCTGGAAGGGTATCGTTGCCGCCAACTACCAGCCGCCGGCAGACCACGCACGGATAGGCGCGCTAAAAGAGTTCATCGCCAAACGCACGGAGGCGGGCGGCGCCCCGCCTGAAAGCTGATGGACGGCACAGGGGAGCTTCCCGGCAACACTAAGGTTACGCGTGAGGACTGGCTTAAAATAGCGATGGAGCTGCTCATCTCCCATGGCGTTTCAGAGGTGAAAATCCTGAGCATAGGGGAGCGGCTCGGCGTCTCCCGCTCCAGCTTCTATTGGTATTTTAAAAGCCGCAAAGACCTGCTCGCCCAACTTCTGGCGGAGTGGGAGCGGACGAATACCACCGTCATGATCGCCCATAGCGAAAAACCTGCGGAGGATATCATCGACGCACTGAACAATTTCTTTCTCTGCGTGGTGGACCCCGATGGCTTTGACCACAGGCTCGATTTCGCGATCCGGGAATGGGCGCGGCGCGACGAGGCGGTGCGGGACGTTGTCGACCGGTCCGACCAAGCACGGCAGGAAGCTGTAGCGCGCATGTTCGCTCGTCATGGATACAGGCAGGAGGAGGCCGATATCCGCGCGCGTGTGCTCTACTACCAGCAAATCGGCTACTACGCTTTGGAGCTGAATGAAAGCTTGGAAGAGCGTCTGTCGCGCGTCCCTGGCTACCTCTTTGCCTTCACCGGTGTTGAACCAAGGCCGGAGCAGGTCCGGGCCTTTGAACAGGCGGCACGGGCCTTGGCCGATTGATGCGGTTGGTTCCGGACGGATTGCAATGTCATAGCTTTAGGTGAAATAAAGCATCGAACCGTCTGTAAGGCATTCCTTCGCATGCCCATCCCAAGCAAGTCCCTTCCCACGATGCTCGCCACGCTGGCGCTGGCATTCACAGGTGGGTTTGTCTTCCATTTGCTGTCTGTCCCGCTCCCGTGGCTTCTTGGCCCCATGTTTGCCTGCCTCGCAGCGGCACTGGGTGGCGCGAAGCTCAATGGCCCGCCGGTGCTGGGCGACGCGATGCGCACCATTTTGGGCGTGGCGGTTGGGGCATCTATCACGCCTGATGTGGTCGCCCGGGTACCTGAAATGGCCACATCCCTCATGCTGATCCCACCTTTTATTCTAGTCATCGGCTGCGCGGGCTACCCGTTTTTCCGTCGCGTTTGCGGGTTAGACAAAGCCACCAGCTTTTACGGCGCTATGCCCGGCGGCTTGCAGGATATGCTCATTTTTGGGGAGGAGGCGGGCGGCAATGTGCGTCACCTCTCCCTGTTGCATGCAACACGAGTGCTGATCGTGGTGACGGCACTTCCTGTGGTGCTGACGCTGGTCCTCGGCCTGTCGCTGGATCAGCCGATTGGCGCGCCCACGCTGGACCTGCCGCCGCATGAGTTGGGGTTGATGGTCGTCATTGCCGGGCTCGGTTGGTGGGGCGCGAAGAAGGTGGGCCTATTCGGCGCTTCGATCCTTGGGCCGATGATCCTTGCAGCCGTTGCAAGCCTGACAGGGATCATTCATTCCCGCCCACCTGCCGAGGCCATTTTGCTGGCGCAATATTTCATTGGGCTGAACATCGGCGTGAAATATGTGGGCGTCACCTGGGGGGAGCTCACCCGGATCGTGCTGGCGGGCATTGGCTACACGCTGATCATCATGATCATCGCCTTCTGCTTTGCGGAAGCAGCGGTATTTCTCGGCCTCGCTCCGCAGGCCTCCGCGCTTTTGGCATTCTCACCGGGGGGGCAGGCAGAGATGACGGTGCTGGCCATCGTCGCGGGTGTCGATTTGGCCTATGTCGTAACCCACCATCTGACGCGCATCGTTGTGGTGATCGTTGGTGCGCCGATCGCCGCGAAATTTCTGCGCTAAACTATCTTGTTTCGTATCGGAAACACGCCTAGTGTGCTGTGGTATCCGACGGGAGAATCGAGTGCGCTCGATGCCGAAGGAGCAACCGCCCCGGAAACTCTCAGGCCCAAGGACCGGCGTATGCGACAACACTCTGGAGAGAGGCGCGCCCGACGCGTCCGCCGAAGGGATAGCGATCTCAGGCGAAAGGACAGAGGGGGCATCACCCGCGTGAGGCATCGCTTCGCGCCTTGATGCCGGAGCGCCTGATGGCCGATCTCAAAACCACCCTGCTGCACAATCTGCACCTGTCTTTGGGGGCCAAGATGGTGCCCTTTGCAGGTTATGATATGCCGGTGCAATATGCGCTTGACGTGATGAAGGAACACCAGCATACGCGCGAAAAGGCAGGGCTGTTTGACGTCAGTCATATGGGCCAAGTGGTGGTGCGCGGCGACAGCTACACTCAGGCCGCTGAGGCGCTGGAACGCTTGATCCCCGTTGATATTCTGAGCCTTTCGGAGGGTCGCCAGCGATACGGGTTTTTCACCAATGAGGCAGGCGGTATCGAGGATGACCTAATGCTCGCCAACCGGGGCGATCATGTTTTCGTTGTGGTCAACGCGGCCTGCAAGGAGGCTGACATTGGGCATATGAAATCCGCCCTCGAACCTGCTGTAAAGGTGGAGGAAATCACCGGCCGCGCGCTTCTAGCTTTGCAAGGCCCGGCCTCTGAGGCCGTGCTCGCAGCGCTGGATCCACGCGCCGCCGAGATGCGTTTCATGGATGTGGCGACGCTGGATCTAAACGGTGTCGAGGCCTGGGTGTCGCGCTCGGGATATACCGGTGAAGACGGCTATGAAATTTCTGTGCCGTCCGAAGCCGCCGAAGACATCGCCAAAGCTTTGCTGGCGCATGAAGATGTCGAACCAATCGGCCTGGGCGCGCGCGACTCGCTTCGGCTTGAGGCCGGGCTTTGCCTCTACGGCCATGATATCGACACGACGACAACCCCGGTTGAAGGGGCGCTGACATGGGCCATCCAGAAGGTTCGTCGCACGGGTGGAGTGCGGGAGGGTGGCTTCCCCGGCGCAGAAACGATCCTCAAACAGCTCGACACGGGCGCGCCCCGCAAACGCGTGGGGCTAAAGCCCGAAGGTCGTGCACCTATGCGCGAGGGGGTAGAGCTGTTTGCAACCGAGAACGCTGATGTCCCTATCGGTCAGATCACCTCAGGCGGCTTTGGCCCAACTGCAGGCCACCCGGTCGCTATGGGCTACCTCGCCACCGCGCACAGCCAAATCGGCACAACAGTCTATGGCGAGTTGCGCGGCAAACGCCTGCCATTGACCGTCGCTACCTTGCCCTTCACACCAGCCAATTTCAAACGATAACAGGGAGATACGATATGAAGTTCACTGAAGAGCATGAATGGCTCCGCGAGGAAGGCGAGCTGATCGTGGTTGGCATCACCGAACACGCGGCGGAGCAACTGGGCGACGTGGTTTTCGTCGAGCTGCCTGACGTCGGCGACACGGTTTCTAAGGATGATGAGATCGTGGTCATTGAAAGTGTCAAAGCGGCGTCTGACATTCTTGCGCCGCTGGATGGGGAGATCGTCGAGATCAACGAGGCGCTGGCCGATGAGCCTGGCAAGGTCAATGACGACCCGATGGAAGGCGCATGGTTTTTCAAGATGAAAGCGTCAGATCTGTCGCCCATGGACGAATACATGGACGAAGCCGCTTACAAAAAACTGATTGCCTAGAAGGAATTGCGCCGTGACGTTCGAGCCGACCGACTACCTGCCATATGATTTCGCCAACCGCCGCCATATCGGCCCGTCGCCTGCCGAGATGGCAGAGATGCTCGAGGTCGTCGATGCTGACAGCCTTGAGGCGCTCATCGACGACACGGTGCCGGAGGCGATCCGCCAGAAGGCCCCGCTTGATTTCGGCAAGGCCTTGTCGGAGCGTGAGCTGCTGCATCACATGAAGGGCGTCGCGGGTAAGAACAAGGTTCTGACCTCCCTCATAGGTCAGGGCTATCACGGCACGGTCACGCCGCCTGCGATCCAACGCAACATCCTTGAAAATCCCGCGTGGTACACGGCTTACACCCCTTATCAGCCGGAGATCAGCCAGGGACGGCTTGAGGCGCTTTTGAACTTCCAGACCATGGTCACCGACTTGACCGGGCTCGATATTGCCAACGCTTCTCTCTTGGACGAGGCCACGGCCTGCGCTGAAGCGATGACCATGGCGGGCCGTGTCGGAAAGTCAAAGGCCAAAGCCTTTTTCATCGATGAGAACTGCCATCCGCAAAATATCTCCGTCATGAAAACCCGCGCAGCGCCTTTGGGGATCGAGATCATCGTGGGCGATCCGGACGATTTGGACGCGGAGCAGGTTTTCGGTGCGATCCTCCAGTTCCCCGGCACCCATGGCCGTTTGCGCGATTTCACCCCGCAGATGGAGGCGCTACATGCGCATAAAGCCATCGGCATCATCTCAGCCGACCCGCTCTCGTTGACGTTGTTCAAAGAGCCGGGCGCCATGGGCGCGGATATTGCCGTTGGCACCACGCAACGTTTCGGCGTGCCTGTGGGATATGGCGGCCCGCATGCCGCTTACATGGCCACCAAAACGCAATATGCGCGCAACATGCCCGGCCGGATTGTCGGCGTCTCCGTCGACAACCACGGCAACCGCGCCTACCGGCTGAGCTTACAGACGCGGGAGCAGCATATCCGGCGCGAAAAAGCGACTTCGAATGTCTGTACCGCCCAAGCTTTGCTGGCGGTCATGGCAGGTTTTTACGCAGTTTTCCATGGGCCCGAGGGCCTGAAAGCCATTGCGCAACGCATTCACCGCAAAACAGCGCGCCTGGCGGAGGGCCTGAAAGGGGCAGGCTTCGACGTGCGCCCACGCAGCTATTTCGATACGATCACGGTCGAGGTTGGCGCGCTGCAAGCAGCTGTCATGAAATCGGCTGTGGAGGAGGGGATCAACCTACGCAAAGTCGGCGCGACCCAAGTGGGCATCACCCTGGACGAGCGCACGCGGCCTGACACGATTGAGGCCGTTTGGCGCGCCTTCGGGATTGATCGCGCAGACAAGGATTACACCCCGCATTACCACGTCCCCGAAAAGCTGATCCGCACCAGCGATTACCTGACCCACCCGGTTTTCCACATGAACCGGGCGGAGACGGAGATGATGCGCTACATGCGCCGCCTTGCCGACCGTGATCTGGCACTTGACCGCGCCATGATCCCGCTCGGCTCCTGCACGATGAAGCTGAATTCGGCGGCAGAAATGATGCCGGTGACATGGGATGAGTTCTCCCTTCTGCATCCTTTCGTGCCCAAGGATCAGGCGGCGGGTTACACCGCGATGGTCGAGGACCTTTCGGCCAAGCTTTGCGATGTCACAGGCTATGATGCGATCTCGATGCAGCCCAATTCAGGCGCACAGGGGGAGTATGCAGGGCTTTTGACCATTGCCAGTTACCACCGCGCGAGGGGCGAGGGACACCGTAACATTTGCCTCATTCCGATGAATGCGCATGGGACCAATCCGGCCTCTGCTCAAATGGTGGGCTGGAAGGTCATGCCAGTTGCTTGCGACGTGCGCGGGGATATTGACCTCGATGACTTCCGCGCGAAAGCGGCGGAGCATGGCCCGAACCTGGCTGGTTGCATGATTACGTACCCGTCTACTCATGGGGTTTTCGAGGAAACCGTAATCGAGGTTTGCCAAATCACGCATGACGCAGGGGGCCAAGTTTATATCGATGGCGCAAATATGAATGCGATGGTGGGCCTGTCGCGCCCTGGCGACCTGGGCGGCGATGTGAGCCACCTGAACCTGCACAAGACCTTCTGCATCCCGCATGGCGGCGGCGGGCCGGGTATGGGGCCAATAGGTGTAAAGGAACACCTTATCAGTCACTTACCGGGCGATCCTCAGTCTGGTGATGGAGCTGTGAGCGCGGCGCCTTACGGCTCACCTTCGCTGCTTCCGATCTCTTGGGCCTATTGCCTGATGATGGGCGGCGACGGGCTGACGCAAGCCACCCGTGTCGCGATCCTCAATGCCAACTACTTGGCCAAACGGCTCGAAGGGGCGTTTGACGTTCTCTACAAGGGGCCAACAGGCCGGGTTGCGCATGAGTGCATCATAGACACACGCCCATTTGCGGATAGTGCCCATGTCACTGTGGACGACATAGCCAAGCGGCTTAGCGATTGCGGGTTTCACGCACCGACAATGTCCTGGCCCGTCGCGGGCACACTCATGATCGAGCCAACGGAAAGCGAAACTAAGGCCGAACTGGACCGCTTTGTCGAGGCTATGCTGGGTATTCGCGACGAAATTCGCGCGATTGAAAACGGTGCCATGGATGCGGAGAACAACCCCCTCAAAAATGCGCCTCATACGATGGAGGATCTCGTGCGCGACTGGGATCGGCCTTACACGCGTGAGACTGGTTGCTTCCCGGCGGGGGCCTTCCGGGTGGACAAATATTGGCCGCCTGTGAACAGGGTCGATAACGCTTGGGGTGACCGTAACCTGACTTGCACCTGTCCACCCATGGAGGAGTATTTAGAAGCGGCAGAATAGTGCGCATAATTTAATGCATACATTATTCACTTGCGAAACCCTGGATTTCAGAGTTCACTGACCCTGAAACCGAAAGGAGCCTGGACATGTATGCCGTAACAGTGACTTTCACGATCAAAGAGGGGCAGATGGGCTCGTTCATGCCCCTCATGTTGCAAAATGCGCGCCTGTCGCAGGCCCGAGAACCCGAATGTCATCAATTTGACGTCTGCACCGAAACAGACCGGCCAAATGAGGTGTTCCTTTACGAGCTCTATTCCAACGCGGACGCTTTCCAGGATCACCTTAAGAGCGCCCATTTTAGAAGTTTTGACGCCGAGGTGACCGACATGATCGCGACCAAACAGGTTTGCCTCTACGCGCAGGTTGTTCAGTGAACGGGCCCTGGCAGGTCCACGCGCTCAAATATGCGGAGCGAAACGCCCGCACGCGTGCCGATAGCTTCATTTTCGACGACAATCATGACGCGCCGCACGCGATGGATTACTTTATCTGGGTGCTTAGGCGGGGGGATGAGGTCATCCTCGTTGATACTGGTTATGACAGCGAAGAAGCCGCTGCCAGAGATCGCCCCATCCAAATGGACCCGCGTGAGGCGTTAAAGCCATTGGGGCTAAAGGCTGAAGACATAACCCAGCTCATCATCACGCATCTCCATTATGACCACGCAGGCGGGCTGCACCTGTTTCCCAATGCCACGATCCATCTGCAAGCCGCAGAGATGGCCTTCGCCACAGGCCCCTGCATGTGCCACGGCGTGCTGAAGATGCCCTTTACTGCGGATCATGTCTGCGAGGCGGTCAAACGCGTTTATTCGGGGCGCTGCGTCTTCCACGAGGGTGAGGGGGAGGTCGCCGAAGGCGTCACCGTTCATTGCCTGGGCGGGCATTCGCGCGGCCTGCAAGCGGTGCGGGTCCGGACGGAAGCTGGCTGGCTTTGCCTTGCCTCCGATGCGACGCATTACTATGAAAATGTGTTTGAAAAGAAACCTTTCCCCATCGTTGTTGATCTTGAGGACATGATGCGCGGTTTCGCACGGTTGCACGAGCTGGCCTCCAGCCCGCAGCTCATTATCCCCGGCCACGACCCGTTGGTCCGGGAGTTGTTCCCGCAAGATCAAGACGATCATGTGTTCCGCCTGGACCGTGGCCCCGATCGCTGGACATTCTGACCGCGTTGCGCCCTCCCTAATGGGAGCGCACGGACCTCCCTCAACTTGTTAACCAGACCCCATCTAAACCTCTCCCCGTAAGCCAGGGGCAGGTGGCCGTGGCGTTGAGAACTGACGTCAACGCTCACGCCATCGGTGAGCCGCAAGGGTTTTTCAATGGATCATCATATCGACCATATGCAGATGCCAATGGTGTACGGGCTCATTGGTGCGGCCTACCTGTTGGTGAATTTCGTGCTGTTTTTGTCAGAGGCTTATATCTGGCAACGTAAGGTAAAACTTAAAGCAAAAGGCCGCACGAGTTTCGGAGAGGATGCGGTGAATGCCGGCCTCGCCATGGCCGCTGCTCACCTGTTTCATGCAGGCCTCATGACCTTGGTGCCAATGCACCACTACGCGTTTATCGCTTGGTCCCTGACGCTGACCATCGCCGGGATTACGCTCTATAGCGTCCGCCGCGCGACCTATCTCGACAGCCTCTGATCGGCAATTCTTTGCGGCGCGTGCCGAACGGTATGCGCCGCATGTCGCCTGTTGCATGCTTGTAAGTAGAGTCAGGGAGAGGCGCGCCCTGCTGTAGGTGCGGGGAGTTGCTGTTTTCCGGTGGCTTTCGCCCTTTACCGGTGCCTCAATCCTCACCTTGGCCAC
>JAPORH010000201.1 GCA_026710325.1 Litoreibacter sp.
CGGGCGCTTTCAAGCCCAAAATCGAAGGCTATTTCGCCGTGAGTCGTGTACCGTGATTGTTCCCACAAAACTAGCCGGGAAATAGGTCTGACTCAATCTATTGATGGGCTCGTATGCTGGGAATTTTTCAAGCCTTTGATAACGCGTCCGTTTTGACGAATTTTGAGAGCTTAAAAGGGTTGGTGTGCTGAATGGTTTCGCCTGGCAATACAGCGATGAGACTGACTTAAGATCGCGCGATTAAGCTGGCCCAGCGGTCTTTAGCAAGCTCACTGGCAAGGTGGTCGAAGACCAGCCGGATGCGCCGACTTGTTTGGATTTCGCGATGCGTCACCAGCCAGGTATCCATGTTGAAGCTCGGCGCATCAAGCAGGATGCGTTGCAGTCCAAGGCGCCCCTCTGCCACGATGACGGGCAGAAAGGCGATGCCAGCGCCGTCGCGTACCAGCTCATACATCGTGCTGCCATTTGAAGTGGTGATGCCGAAATTTGCTTTTGTGACCGGGAAGCCCATGGCTGAGATTTGCGGAACCAAGCGCTCTGGCGATTGATATCCGATGAAATTGGCCTCGGCGAAATCATTAGGGCGGCAAACAGGGCCAAGTTGGTCCAAGTAAGACTTTGCTGCGAAGAGAGATATTTCGATATCTGCGAGACGCTTTGCGACAAGATCAGGCTGTTCCGGCCTCGCATGGCGTATTGCGATATCGGCGTCTCGCCGCGTCAGATCTGAGATTTCGTTTGATGGGACAAGCTCAATGCTGATGCCGGGATGGACCTGCCTAAGGGAGATCAGACAGCGTGGCAGCGCATAAGCCGCCATTGCATCACTGGAGGTGATCCTAACGCTGCCCTCAATCGCCTGACTTTGTCCGGTCGCCACGCGGGAGATGCGGGTTGCGGCTTCGCCCATCTCCGCGACATGAGCGAGAAGCTCAGTGCCCGCCTCGGTCAGCTGCATGATCCGTGTTCCGCGTTCAAACAGGGTAAGATTAAGGGACTCCTCCAAAGTCGAAATCTGACGGCTGAGTGTCGGTTGGGTCTGGCGCAGCGCACGCGCGGCGGCTGATAAGGAGCCTTCCTGCGCTACGGCTAGGAAAGCGCGGATGTGGTTCCAGTCAAAGGAGATCGCGTCCCAGTTCATAGATTTTCGTTTATCACTTATCAGATTTTCCTCAATTCCATTCGGGTTTCAAATAGCTGAAGGAGCGACATCCGTATTTTAGGAGCCCACAATGTCGCCTGATACTCTCCAGATCCCAATTTTTTCTCGCTCCTTTGGCAGCTGGCGCATCTCGCTCGAGCGGAGCGCGTTTCGGCCGGAGGCGCTCGCCGCCCATTACGACAAGGAGTCGGCGAGCTGGCATCAGACGATTGGTCGGCACAGGTTTGAGCAGGCCTATCAGCATCTGATTGGTGAAGCCCTATACGGTCTGTCTTGCGTGCATTTGCCTGAAGGCCTGCGGGTTCTAGATGCGGGGATCGGGACAGGTGCCATGTCGCTTGCGTTTCGCACGGTTCTCAACAGGCCTTTCGCGTTGCAGGGCATCGATATTTCGAACGCAATGTTGCATCAGGCGAAGGCGCGACTGTCCCATGACGATATTGATTTAAGCCTTCGACGCGCTGACCTGTCGCGCCTGCCCTTTCCGGACGCGTGTTTCGACGTGGTTCTTGCGGCCCATGTGATTGAACATATGCCTGACCCGACACGGGCATTTGCTGAGATTTACCGGGTGCTCAAACCGGGTGGCGTCGTAATCTGTAGCGTGACCCGCGCCTCCTATGTGGGCGCCTTGGTTCAATTGATTTGGCGCACACATCGGGTCGCGCGCGGCACGGGTTTGGCTTGGCTGGACGATTGCGGATTTAAGGCTTGTCGAACGATCCCCTATCAAAAGGGAACGCCGGCCGCGCGGTTCAGCCTGGGCTATGTCGGGTACAAGCCCAAGACTTAGCCCGGCTGCCGTTCCGCCCAGCCTGCGAAGACCTTCTCCAACGCAACCACCACGTAGTAGAGCACGATACCCAAAAGCGCCAAGGCGATGAGCACGGCAAACATGAGCGGATAGTCGGAATTGGTTTTTCCGCTGTCAAAAAGCGCGCCGAGGCCGCGGCCATGCGGGCTGACGATTTCCATCAGGTTGGTGCCGATGAAGGCCAATGTGACCGAGACCTTCAATGCCCCGAAGAACTCCGGCAGGGTTTTGGGCAGCGCGATTTTCCAGAAGATCGTGGTTTGCGACGCGCCGAGGGAGCGCAGAATGTCGCGATATTCCGGCTCCAGCGTCGACAAGCCGATGGAGACCGAGACGGCAATCGGGAAGAAGGAGATCATGAAGGCGATGAGCACCGTATTGAAATCATGCGCGCCCACAAACATCAGCGCCACGATGGGGACCACGGTGGCCTTGGGGATGGCGTTGAACCCCACCAAAAGTGGGTAAAGCGCGTCGCGCATCGTGCGTGAAAACCCCATGATCATCCCGATGGCGGTGCCCACGATGATGGCCAAAAGCAGCCCCAGCACCGTGCGCCACAGCGTCTGCCAGCCCATGATGAGGAACAGCTCCCAATAGCGCTCATAGGCGGGGATCAGGTCGCTGGGGGAGGCCATTTTGTAGTTGGGCCAGCCCATAACCCACACGAGCGCCTCCCACAGGATCAGGAAGATGATCATGGCGGCCGTGGGGACGAGGATTTTGCGGAGGGTGCCGGTCATGCGCTCACCCCTTCTTCGGCGCGGCCTTGCGCGATCTCGATCTGGTGGCGCAGGGTGGCCAGCCGCTCGGATGCCTCGGGTGTGTAGAGATCATCCAGCTTTGGCGGGCCGTCGCGGGTGATCTCCATGACATATTGGGTGCGGGCCGGGCGGCCTGAGAGTACAACCACCTGGTCGCCCAGAAAGATCGACTCTCGCAGGTCATGGGTGATGAGGACGGCGGTGAACGGCTCTTTGGCCTTCACTTCATGCATGGTTTGCCACAGGTCCTCGCGCGTGAACGCGTCGAGCGCGCCGAAGGGCTCATCCAGGATCAGCACGTCAGGTTGATGGACGAGCGCACGGCAAAGGGAGGCGCGTTGGCGCATGCCGCCGGACAGCTCAGACGGGCGCTTATCTTCGAACCCTTCGAGCCCCACCAAAGCGAGCAGGGATTCCGCGCGTTCCACAGCAGCTTTGCCTTTCAACCCGCCGGGGACGATTTCCAGGGGCAGCATGACGTTCTGCAGGATCGTGCGCCATTCAAGGAGCACAGGGTTCTGGAATGCCATGCCCACGGTGGAGCGGGGGCCTTTGACCTGCTCGCCATGCAGCCAGACTTCCCCTTCGTCGGGATGCATCAAGCCGGCGATCAGCCGTGTGAGCGTGGATTTTCCGCAGCCCGAGGGGCCGACCACGGCGCAAAACCCGCCTTCTTTGACAGACACTTCAAGCCCGTCGAGAACCGGCAGCTTGCCCGCAGCTGTGTCATAGGCGTGGCGCACGCCTTTGATATCAATTAGGTTTTCCATGCGTCCCCTCTGGCATGAGGAAGGGGCGGGTTGAGCCGCCCCTTCTTGTCTTACTTCACCGCGAAGCCGCCCTCAGGCAGGTAGGCGTCGGTGAAATAGAGGCTCGCGTCGGGCGCGTTCTGGAACTCATAGACCAGCTTGATCTGCTCGATCGCGGCGGCCATGCGGTCGGCGTCGATTGTGCCCATACCGCTGGAGGCGACCTTGTCGGTCAAGACGTTTGCGTCGATGGCCAATTCCAAGCGGCGTTGCTCCAGGGCGGAGTCTGCCGCCGGGTTGCGCTCGATCAGCGAAGGCATGACGGAGGCCGGGTCTGCGATTGCGTCCTTCCAACCCATGGCGACAGCTTCCAGGAAGCCTTTGACCACGTCAGGGTTCGCCTCAGCAAACTCAGTGTTCACAATCACGGCGTTGCCATAGAGATCGAGCCCGTAATCGGCCATCAGCAGCGTGGTGATGTCATCCTCGGGCACGCCGAGGCGCACGAGGTTGAGGTAAGAGCTGAACGAAAACCCGGTGATCGCAGCGACATTGCCCTCGGCGAGCATCGGCTCACGTGTTGGGAAGCCTACGGGCTCAACGGTGATCGCGCCCATGTCGAGGCTGTTTTCAGCAGCAAAGATCGGGAATTGCGCCCAGGCCCCGTCCGGTGGCGGCGCGCCCAGAACCTTGCCTTGCAGGTCAGCTGGCTCGGAGACGCCAAGCGAGGCGCGGCCGATTACAGCGAAAGGTGGCTTGTCATAGACCATCATCACGGCGGTCACAGGCGCGCCGGGGTTCTGGTCGAGGAAGCGGATCAGGCTGTTGATATCAGCAAAGCCGATGGGGAAGGCACCCGTCGCCACTTTCGGGATCGCATCGAGCGAGCCTGAGCCTGCCGTGATCTCGACGCTGAGGCCCTTGCCCTCGAAATGGCCGTTATCAATGGCCGCAAAGTAAGGCGCAGATGGCCCTTCAAACTTCCAGTCCAGCGCGAACGGTACCTGCGTCGCATGGCCATCGGCGAAGGCCGCCGAGGAAGTGATCGCCAAGGCGGCGACGATTTTGGTGTAGAATTTCATGTAAGTGCATCCCCAGTCAGATTTCAGTGCCTAATGTTTAGGCGCTCGCGATTTGATCAACTGCGCCAAGGTTAGGAAAGACCCGGTGCACAGGTGAAAAGCCGCGCCGGGAGCTTTGCACAAGAAGGCGTCAATACCCAATGATTCGATGAAATTTTAGGCGGAAGTTACGCCGCGCTGGGTTCGGGTATGCGTGAAGCTGAAAACGCGAGGCGTGCGCATGACCGCCGCCCCGCGTATGAGCGCGATACCTTATCGCGCGACGATCTGACCGGGTAGGGAGTTCACGGTCATGGTGTCGTTTGGTTGGAAATGGATCACGGACCGGATCGACTCGCCCGCCTTGAGCAAGTCAAAGGCCGTGTTGATCTGGTCATGATGCATATGGTGGGTGATGTAAGGGTCCACATCGAAATCACCGCGCAGCCATTCGTCGACCATGCCGGGCAGTTGGCTGCGGCCCAGAACGCCGCCGAAGGCTGTCCCGCGCCAGACACGACCCGTCACCAGCTGGAAGGGTCGGGTGGAGATCTCCTGGCCCGCACCCGCAACACCGATCACCGTGCATTCGCCCCAGCCCTTGTGGCAGGCCTCCAAAGCGGATCGCATCAGATCGACATTTCCGACGGCCTCGAACGTGTAGTCGAGCCCGCCATTCGTCATCTCGATCAGCACTTCATGGATGGGCGAGGCATGGTCTTTGGGGTTGACGCATTCCGTGGCGCCGAGCGATTTGGCCAGCGGGAATTTGTTGGGATTGACGTCGATGCCAATGATGCGGGAGGCGCCTTTCAGCACCGCGCCCTGGATCACGGCCATACCGACCGCGCCCAAGCCAAACACCGCGACCGTTGCGCCTGCTTCAACCTTGGCCGTGTTGCGCACCGCGCCAATGCCCGTGGGCACCGCGCAGCCCATGACCGAGGCCTTGGACAAAGGCGCCTCTTTGGAGATTTTGGCCACCGAAATTTCCGGCAATACCGTGTATTCACTGAACGTGCTGGTGCCCATGTAATGCAGGATTTGCTTGCCCTTGTAGGAGAAGCGGGAGGTCCCGTCCGGCATCAACCCGGCCCCTTGCGTGGCGCGGATGGTCTGGCACAGGTTCGTCTTGCCCGATTTGATATAGGGGCATTCCGGGTCTTCGGGTACGTAAAGCGGGATCACATGGTCGCCTGGTTTCACAGAGGTGACGCCCTTGCCGACCTCTTCGACCACGCCGCAGCCTTCATGGCCCAGAATACAGGGGAACAGACCTTCCGGATCCTCGCCCGACAGGGTGAAGACATCTGTGTGGCACAGGCTGGTGGTCACGATGCGGACCAGAACCTCCCCGTCTTTTGGGCCTTCGAGGTCGATTTCCTCAATCTCTAAGGGCTGGTTCGGCCCCCAGGCAATGGCTGCGCGGGTTTTCATGACGGTCTCCTCCGGTTGATCAATGAACTGTCTTTGGCGCGGCCTCGCGCTCAGAAACGGCGTCCAGCGTGAGCTGAAGCCGCGTGTCCGTCACCCGCTCGACGGGTGGGTCACGATGCCAAAACTGCCGTTCGGTGTCGCACGGGCGGGTCATTAGGACCGAGCTGACTGGGACAGAGCGCGCAACATCTTGAATCCCAAACCCATATTCAGTGCCCGCGCCGCGATAGGTACACACTAGGCGCACAGGTGACCCTTCAAGCGCGTCCTCCGCCGGGCTGTCCGGTGACAAAACACTCAGCCGGAGGCGCAAATGCGCGGCCTCGGTGACACTTGCGAAAATCTGGGCCAGCGCTGCGATATCCTCGGCCAACATGGTACGTTTGGGGCCCGCAGGGGTACCGGCAAGATCGCACGTATAACCAATGGCCTCACAGACCGCATGCGGGCGCAGGATCAGCCGCGCGACTGGCAGCTGCGATGGCTGCAGCGCGTTAATCCAAGTCTGGAAGGAGGGCAGGGCCTGCCGCCGCCAAATTGCGGCGGTGCAGCTATGCTCTTGGATACGTCTGAAAATCTTGGGGCTGTCACCCATTTGAATGGACGGGGGAAGTTCAGGCGAAAGGGGTGCTTGCAGCGTCATTGTCAAACCATCGTCGAGATGTCGCGTTGCGCGGGCATCGGCCTTGCCTCCCATTTCGAGCCGCAGGAGGGCGCACCCCGTCAGCTCTCTTTCCTCGTAGAAGCGTAATGTTATATCGTAATACTAGGCAAGTTGAAAAAAGCCCGGCGCATGGCCGGGCGTTTCTAATCGTGCCTAAAGGCTTTTTGCCTGTTCCCGCAGCTCGAACTTTTGAATTTTACCGGTCGAGGTTTTGGGAAGCTCCTGAAACACCACCATCTTGGGCGTTTTGAACCCTGCCAGCTGGCTGCGCGCATGCGCGATTAAGGCGTCGGCGTCGCCGGTCGCGCCCTCTTTCAGCTCAACAAAGGCGCAGGGCACCTCGCCCCATTTGTCGTCCGGCTTGGCGACAACGGCACAAAGCGAGACATCCGGGTGGGACATCAGCACGCCCTCAACCTCGACGGAGGAGACATTCTCCCCGCCGGAGATGATGATATCCTTGGCCCGGTCAGCGATCTGGATATGAGCGTCGGGATGCTGGATGGCGATGTCGCCTGAATGGAAATGCCCGCCTGCAAAGGCCTCTTCCGTGGCGTCCGGGTTCTTCAGGTAGCCTTTCATTACGGAATTGCCGCGCATCACGATCTCGCCTTGCGTGGCCTTGTCCATCGGGGTCTGTGCATTGGCCTCATCGACCACGGTGACATATTCCATCATCGGGAAGGCCACGCCTTGGCGCGCTTTGATCGCGGCTTTTTCGTCCTGTGGTCTCGCGTCCCAATCCTCGTCCCACAGGCATTCGGTGACATGGCCATAGGTCTCGGTCAGGCCATAGACCTGCGTGACGTTGAAGCCCAATTTTTCAATCGCGGCGAGGGTGGCCGGGGCAGGGGGCGCCCCTGCCGTGAAGACCTCAACCTGATGGTCAAAGGGTTTGCGGGCGCTATCGGGCGCGTTGACGATCATGTTCAACACAATCGGCGCGCCGCCAAAATGGGTCACGCCCTCATCAGCGATGGCGGTATATATGGCCTCCGGTGTGATGTCGCGGCAGCAATGCACGGTGCCGCCCAAGACTGGCATCATCCAGGTGTGGTTCCAGCCGTTGCAGTGAAAGAGCGGCACGATGGCCAGAAACTTTGGATGCAGCTGCATGCGCCAGGAAATTACAGTTCCCATGGTCATCAGGTAAGCGCCGCGGTGATGGTACACGACGCCCTTGGGGCGACCGGTGGTCCCGGAGGTGTAGTTGAGCGACAAGCTCTCCCACTCATCTTCGGGCATGATCCACCCGAAATCCGGGTCGCCTTCGGCCAGCAGTTCCTCATATTCAGGATGGCGGCCCGTCGCGGTGAAGCCTGCTTGCGGGTCGGCCACCTCGATGATCTCTGGCCCTTCGCCTTCGCAGGCCTCTTTCGCGGCTTCGGCCAGCTTCAGAAATTGTGTGTCGGCGAGTACAACCTTCGCTTCGCCGTGATCAAAGATGTAGGCCACCGTTCCGACATCAAGTCGGGTGTTGATCGTGTTCAGCACGGCCCCGCAGGCGGGCACGCCGAAATGCGCCTCCGCTTGGGCGGGCAGGTTTGGGATCAGCGTCGCGACCACGTCGCCGGGCGCGACGCCACGCTTCGCTAAGGCAGAGGCCAGTTGCGAGACGCGCGCATGGTATTGGGTATAGCTATAACGCCGTTTGCCGTAGACCAGCGCCTCGCGGTTCGGAAACACTGTCCGGGCGCGGTTCAAATGGCTCAGAGGGGTCAGCGGCACATAATTTGCCGCGCGCTTGTCCAGACCGGTTTCATCTCTTAACCACCCCATGGCGCCCTCCCAAAGCGTCAAAATGATGGACGGAATACTGGCGAAATGTCAGACATTTGGAAAGAGGAAATTCGGAGCATATGGTGACATCGCAAAGAACCGCAGAAGCCGCGTTGTTCGCGGTCGCCGGCATGGCGCTTTTGGGGTTCATCGACAACTTCGTGAAGCTGATGGCCGCCGATATCGGGCTGTGGCAGTTCCACTTTGCGCGCTCCGCGATGGTGTTGGGGGTATTTGTGCCCATTGCTCTGGTTCTTGGCTGGCGGGTGCGTCCCTTGCGCGCGGGCGCGGTGGTGTTTCGCAGCTTCTTCACTGCCACGGCGATGGTATTCTACTTTGCGGCAGTCGCCGTCTTGCCGATCGCGCAGGTGGGGGCGGGGCTGTTCACCGCGCCGATCTTCGTGCTGATCATCTCAGCACAGTTTTACGGCTTGCCTGTCGGGCGGTGGCGCGTTTTTGCGGTGGCGCTTGGGTTTTCGGGCGTGTTGCTGCTGCTCCGCCCGGAGGCCGGGAGCCTGGAAGCGATGTCCTTTGTGCCGATACTGGCCGGGCTGTTTTACGGCTATGGCGCGGTGTGTACGCGGGTGTATTGCGAGGGGGAGAGCACCGCGACCTTGGTCACGGGGTTCTTTCTTGTGCTCGGGCTTTGGGGGGCTTTGGGGCTTACCTATTTCTGGACCACGGGTGCCGTCACCGATCCGTCAATCGATGGGTTTTTCGGCAGCGGCTGGCAACCCTGGACCGGGAATGCGCTGTTCTGGACCGTGGCGCAGGGCTTGGTTTCTCTGCTGGGGCTTGGCTGCATCACGCGCGCCTACCAGATTGCGGAGGCCAGCCGGGTGGCTGTCTTCGAATACGCCTTTCTGATCTCGGCCGGGTTCTGGGCCTATATTTTCTGGAATGAGCTTCCTGATGCGCTTGGGCTTGTCGGTATCGCGCTGATTGTCGCCGCAGGCGTTGTGATCATCCTGCGCAGCCGGGAGGACGCAGTGGCGTGATCTACAGCGCGCGGCATAACTACCTGTTTGTTCACATCCCCAAAACGGGCGGTACCTCGATGGCGCTGGCGTTGGAGGCACGCGCGGCCAAGGATGACATCATGCTGGGCGACACGCCCAAGGCGCGCAACCGGCGTGGGCGCGTTTCCGCGATTAAGGCTGCGGGCAGGCTCTGGAAGCATTCGCAGCTGTGTGATCTCTACGGTTTGCTGACGCCGGAGCAGATCGCGGAGGCCCACGTCTTCACCGTGGTGCGCAACCCGTGGCACCGGATGGTGAGCTACTACTATTGGTTGCAGGAGCAGCGCTTTGACCATGAGGCGGTGCGGTTGGCCCAGAGCCTGAGCTTCTCGGACTTCCTGCGTCATCCGCACACGGAGGCCAGCTTTCGCGCCAACCCCTACGCGCGCTATGTGACGGATGAAAACGGAGCGGATAGATGCGCGCTTTACGTGCGGTTGGAGCATCTGGAGACGGATTTGCCGAAGCTTGAAGCCCTGATCGGGCTGAAGCTGCGCCCTTTTCCGCATCAGAACCCGTCCAACCGCGCGGGTGCCTATCAGAGTTACTACTCAAGCGGCGACGCGGAGCGGCTTGCGACGCTTTGCGCTGAAGATATTGAACGGTTTGGTTACGTATTTGAGTGAGACTGTCCTCAATTTGGACACAATCTGCCTTAATGTTTCCTTTCTTGCGCCAACACCCTGACCCAAACGCTTTGCAATTTGAATCAAATTCGAACGACAGGTGGGACTGATGTTTTTCAAATCGAGACGCAAAGCTGGCAAACGCCCTGATCCGCTGGTGCTGAACGTAGCGCCAGCCCCCGGTATTTTCGCAGGAACTCAGATCGCCACAACAGATGGCGCGGTCCCTGTCGAGCAGTTGCAAAAAGGTGATCTGGTCCTGACCGCCGAAAACGGCGTGCAAGAAATCTCAGGCATCGAAAAAGGTGCGCTCAGCGTGTCCTCCCATGCCGCCGCTGCGGGCCATTGGCCGCTCATGATCCCCGAAGGTGCGTTGGGCAATGAGTCAAGCCTCCTATGATGATTGTCCAGCAGGACATTGATTTTGTTTGATTTTAAATTCGGTA